>CAYSAR010000207.1:0-4452 GCA_964428985.1 uncultured Gemmatimonadaceae bacterium
AGCCGAAGATCAGGCCGGTGGCGAACGCGCAGCCGAACGCGAGCACGACCGGCGGCAGCGAATAGACGATCGGGGTGTCGAACGCCTCGATGATCGCCGCCGCGCCGAGGCCGACGATGACGCCGATGACGCCGCCGAGCGCGGAGACGACCAGCGCCTCGATCAGGAACTGCTGCAGGATGTTCTTCATGCGCGCGCCGGTCGCCATGCGGATGCCGATCTCGCGCGTGCGCTCGGTGACCGACACGAGCATGATGTTCATGATGCCGATGCCGCCGACGACGAGCGACACCGCGGCGATGCCGGCGAGCAGCATGCCGAACACCTGCGTCGTCTCGCCGAGCGTGCTGAGGAAATCGGCCTGGTTGCGGATCTGGAAGTCATCCGGGCGATCCGGCCGCAGTTTGTGCTCTCGGCGCAGGATCTTCTGGATGTCCGCCATCGTCTCGGGAATCTCCGCCTCGCTTGGCGCGAGCACCGAGATCGAGCGCAGGCGGTTCGTCCCCATGACGCGATAGCGCGCCGTCTGGATGGGGATCAGCACCTGCTCGTCCGGGTTGTTGAACGGGCTCGCCTGGCCCTTCGACTTGAAGACGCCGACGACGGTGAACTGGATGCCGCGGATGCGGATGTTCTCGCCGATGAGCCCCTCGGGGGTCTCGAGCCCGAGGTTCGTCACGACTTGCGGCCCGACGACGGCGACGCGCTGGCGTCCGGCATCCTCGCCGGTCGTGAAGAAGCGGCCGGCCTCGATCTCGTACTTGCGGACCTCGAGGTAGTTCGCCGTCGTGCCGACGACCTGCGTGCCGGCGTTCCGGTTCAGGTACTGCACCTGGAGGTTGCTCGACATCTCGGGCTGCACCGCCGCGATGACGGTGCCGCGCTCGACGAGGGCCTCGGCGTCCTCGAGGAGGAGCCGCGCGCGCACGTCGAACGACGCGACGCCACCGGTGCGCGCCTGGCCGGGCGACACCGTGAGCAAGGTCGTGCCGAGCGACGAGATGCGGTCGGCGACGGCCTGCTGCGCGCCGTTGCCGAGCGCGACGACGGCGATGACCGCCGAGACGCCAATCACGATGCCGAGCATCGTGAGAAGCGAGCGGAGCTTGTTCGCGCGCAGGGCGCCGAGGGCGACGCGGATGGTCTCTCCGAACAGCATGTGGTTACCGCCCCGGGCCGCGGCCGCCGCCGGCGCCGCCGAGCGGGCTGCTGCCGCCGGTCATCTGGCGCATGCGGTCCTGGTTCTGCTGGCGCTGCATCTGGAGCGCGGCCGCGTTGAGCAGCGCGACCGTCTCGCCGCCCTCGAGTCCGCTCACGACCTCGGTGTAGTCGTAGTCGGCGACACCGAGCCGGACGACGCGGGCCTCCCAGCTCGCATCGGCGCGCTGGACGAAGACGAGGCCCGTGCGCGTGGCCGCGCGGCCGTTGCCGAGCGCGGCGTTGCGGACCGCGCCCTGCGTGCTGCGCTGCGGCGTGCTCGTGTTCGCGGCGTTGTTGCCGTTCGGCCGAGTCGTCGGCGCCGCACCCGGCGCGCCACCCTGTCCGTTCTGCATCTCACGCGCGCGGCAGGCGCGCACGACGTTCATGTCGACGCCGAGCTCGGTGTACGCCGTGCGCATGTCGGCCATGAGCGCCTGACGGTCGGCGTTCGGGTCGCGCATCTTCGCCTGGAGGTCATCGACCTTCTTCGCGGCGGCCGGCTTCGCCTTGCGGGCGTCGTCGATCGCCTTGCACTGCGCGTCGGTGACCTCGGGCATCTGGAACCCGCCCGGCCGACCGCCCTGGCGGTCCTGCTCGATCGCGTCGACGTCGACGAGGCCCGGCGACGTGCGCACCTGCTGCGGACGGCTGGGGACGCCGCCGTTGCCGCCCGGCCGCATGCCCCCACCGAAGCCACCCATGTTGCCCATGGCCGCGCGGATCTGCGCCTGCACGGTGTCCGGATCGATGCCGAGGATCGCCGCCGCCTGCGCCGCCTCGCGCACGTTGCGGATCGCCTCGTTCGGCACCGCGACGACGTCCTCGCGGCGCTCGGAGACGATCGAGACCTCGCCGTTCATGCCGGGCATGAGCAGCGCCTCGCGGTTCTCGAGCGTGACGAGCACGGGGAACATCGTGACGTTCTGCTGGACGACGGCCTGCGGCTCGATCTTCTCGACGGTGCCGCGGAACGGACGGTCGGGGAAGGCGTCGACGATGACCGTCGCTTCCTGGCCGGCGCGGACCTGTCCGATATCGGTCTCGTTGACGAGCGCGCGGGCGCGCACGCGGTTGAGGTCGGCCATCGTGACGATGGTCGTGCCGCCGCCGGCGGTGCTCGTGCCGCTCTGGATGACCTGGCCGAGCGCGACCGGCTTGCCGATGATCGTGCCGGCGACCGGCGCGGTGACGCGCGCATCGTCGAGGCGCTGCTGCGCGATGTCGAGCGCGGCGCGCGACCGGACGATCGCGGTCAGCGAGTTCGTGTAGTCGAGCTGCGCCGCCTCGTTCTCCTGCGGCGTGATGATCTTCTGCGCGAGGAGCTGGTCGGAGCGCTGCTTCTGGATCGTCGAGACCTCGAGGCGCTTCTCGGCGGCGTCGAGGTCCGCCTTCGCCTGGTCATAGCTGTTCTGTACGTCGCGCGTGTCGAGCTGCACGATGAGGTCGCCCGGGCGCACGAGCGTGCCCGTCTCGACCGGCATCTGGATGACCTGGCCGGAGGAGCGCGACTTCACCTCGACGACGTTGATCGGCTCGATGACGCCCGAGGCCTCGGCCTGCACGACGATCGTGCGGCGCTCGACCGGGGCGGTTTGGATGCGGATGCCCTGTTCCCGTTCCCGGCCGCACGCGGCGAGGACGAGGAGAACTGGGAACACGGCGAGGGACTTGCGGATCACGGTTGCCACTCCGGTGGGGATCTGCTGGTACGACGGCGGGGGACGGTCTCACGGGTTAGACGCCGCGTGACGCACGGCGTTAGTGCGACCGGGGCGCCCGAAAGGGGCGCCCCGGAAGTATCGGCTAGAGGTCGCGGCCGATCAGTTGCTCGATCTGGGCTTTCGCCGTTCTCGCCTGGACGCGGGCCTGGATGAGCGCCTGGCGCGCCTGGTCGAGCGTCGTCTGCGACTGGAGGAGCTCGAGGAGCGTCGAGGCCCCGAGGTTGTAACGCTCCTGCATGACGCGTAGCTCCTCCTCGGCGGCCTGCACCGAGGCCATCTGGATCTGCACGCGTGCCTCGGCGGTGCGGAAGTTCCCGAGGAACGTGACGAGCTGCTGGCGCTGGTTCAGGCGCGTGTCGCGCAGCTGCGCGACGGCGTTGTCCTCCGTGACGCGCGCGGCGACGACCTGCTGCTCGCGCCCGAGCCCCTGGAAGATCGGGAAGCTGATGCTGAGTGACGTCGAGATGTTGCGGTTGCGCTGGTCGCCGGTGAAGCGGAAGCCGGTGTCGCTCGCCGAGAAGCTCCAGCCGAGCGAGGCGGAGAGCGTCGGCAGGTAGGGCGACTTCGCGCCGCGCGAGTTCTGCTTCGCGGCGGCGAGGGCCGCCTCGGCACGTCGCACTTCCGGTCCCTGCTCGGCGAGGGCGAAGAGCTCCTCGTCGGCGAGCGCGATCTGGTCGATCACGCCGGTGTCGGCGACGACGGCGGTGACCGTTTCGGTGGACCCGATGAGGCGCGAGAGGCTCGCGTTCGCCGCGGCGAGCGAGTTGCGCGCCTCCAGCATCTGGAGGCGCGCGTTGCCGACGGCGATCGACGAGCGCAGCGAGTCGGAGCGCGTCGCGGCGCCGGCGGCGACGCGTGCGGTCGCGGCGCGCAGCTGTTGTTCGGCCGTCTCAAGCTGCTTCATCGCGGCACTCTCCGACTCGCGGGCGGCGAGCACCGCGAAATACTGCTGCTTCACTTGAAGGGCGACCTGGAAGTTCTGCGAGATCTCGGTTGCCTCGGCCGCGTCGACGTTCGCCTGCGCCGCGCGCAACTCGAACCAGCGGCTGCCGCCGTCGAAGAGCGTGAGGTTGGAATTGAAGCGATGGCTGCCGCGCCACGGCTGGTCCGAGGAGACGACGAGATTCTGGTCCGGGATGAAGCGCGTGCCGTCCTGGCGGCCGACGCCGGCGCCGAAGGTCAGCGTCGGCAGGAAGGCCGCGTACCGCGTGCGCACGGCGGCGGCGTTGTTGCGGATCGTGTTCCGCGCCTGCACCGTCGCCGGCGCGTTCCGCCGCGCGAGCCGCACCGCCTCATCGAGCGGGATCTGCCGCGGCGTCGTCGGGTCCTGCGCGACGAGGAGCGTCGGGACGAGCATGAGCGAACCCAGGAACGCCTTCATTGCTTCTTCTCCTGCCGGCGCGCGGTTTCACGCTCGGCCTGCATCCTGTCGTAGATGGCGAGCTGCTCCGGAGTGAGCAACTGGCGGATCTGCGTGCGCGCGGCGGCCTGCAGCGAGTCCTGCTGCGGGCGCACCGGCGCCATGAGTTCC
>CAYSAR010000208.1:0-4414 GCA_964428985.1 uncultured Gemmatimonadaceae bacterium
GCATCGGGTCCGACTACGACCATCCACTCTTCGCGCAGAACCGCGGCCGCGCCGTGCGTCCGGCACAGCTCGCCGACGGTCGGTGGCATCGCATCACGCTGCACGTGAGACAAGGCTCGTCGCCCGCGGCGCGCGACGGCTTCGTGCGCGGGTGGATCGACGGCGTCCAGCGCTGGGAGCACCGAGGCGTGGTGACGCACAACGCCGGCGGCTACCACCTCTTCAAGCTCCCGGCGACGTTCAATCAGGGATCGCCCGTCGCACAGAGTGAGTGGGTCGACGGACTGCGACTCTGGCGCGCCAGGTAGGGCGCGTCGCCCGCAGCAGGTGGAGGCGAAGGCGCGGACCGCACATCGTGCGGTCCGCGCTTCGCGCAAGGGGCGGTCTCCGACGGGGCGCACCAAATCGGTGCGGCGCGATCCCTCCAGAGTGTGACAACGATGATTGCCGACCTGCGCACGGCGGCCGATAAGTAGCCCAGGCGCTGCGCCGTTGCAGCGCTCGTCGGAGTCGTGCGTCAGACGTCGCGGCCGGGCGCGGCACTCGCCCGGGCGCGACACGCCACACGAACTGCTCAGAGCAAAGCCGTCGAAAGGCGGTGACGCAGAGCCACCGGGCTACCGCGCAGTCGATCGCGCCACGCCAGCCGGGCCTCCAGTAAGGGCGCATACACCGCACGGTTGCCGGCTCCTTCACTCCCTCCGGGAAGGAGCTCCAGGTGGCCTCGCTCAAGGGTCGCAGCACTACCCGCGCGTTCATCGCGCTCGCGGCATTCGCCGTCATCCTCACGAACTCCGGCTGCGGCGAGGCCGCGGCCTCCGATGGACCGATCGATCCGGGCAGTGCGCAGGGGCCACAGCTCCGCGCCGCGATCACCGTCTCGCCGAGCGATCTCACGCTCCACGTCGGCGACAGCCTCCGCTATCACGCGGTCGTCAAGGACGAGCGCGGCGCGACGCGCTACGACGTCGTGCCGACCTGGTCGTCGAGCAACACGGCCGTCGCGACCGTGCGGACCAATGGCCTCGTCATCACGCATGGCCCCGGCACCGCGACGATCGTCGTCAAGGCGCTCGGCGTCAGCGCCTCGGCGCCGCTCGAGGTCGTGCCGGTGAACGTCGTGATTCCGCCGGCGCCGGAACCCGACCCGACGCCCGAGCCGACGCCCGACCCGACGCCCGACCCGACGCCCGAGCCGACGCCCGACCCGACGCCCGAGCCACCCCCGGCGAGCAACGAGCCGCAGTACAGCGCGACGTCCCACACGCCGCTCTGGATGGATGACTTCGAACAGGCGACGAGCGATGCGGCGATCTATCAGCGCTACATCACGCAGAACGGGGAGAACGGTCTCCATGCCGACCAGACCGGCGGCGTGAACGGCTCGCGCGCGCTGCGCATCGACTGGCGGAAGAAGTCGGGCTGCACCGACGACTCCCACTTCATCGAAGGCGCATTCCCGGTCGCGGCCAAAGAGGTCGTCGTGCAGTACCGCGTGCGTTATCAACCCGGATTCGTGTTCGACTGGATCGGTCGCAGTGGCTGCTCCGGCAACGCGAAGAAGCTGCTCTTCCTCTGGGCCGGCGCCGGGTCACGCTTCGACTTCATCTCCGAGAACCACTTCCTCGGCGTCGGATCCGACCACGACCACCCGCTCTTCGCGCAGAACCTCGGCACGGCCATGCGCCCCGAGGACCTCGCCGACGGTCAGTGGCATCGCATCACGCTGCGCGTTCGGCAGAGCTCGACGCCGACCGCGACCGACGGCTTCATCCATGGGTGGATCGACGGCGTGCAGCGGTGGAGGATCGACAACATCGCGAGCAACGCGAGCGGCGGCTGGACGCTCTTCAAGCTGCCGTCGACGCTGAATCAGGGCTCGCCGGTCGACCAGTCCGAGTGGATGGACGACATCAGGATCTGGCAGCCGTAGCGCCGACGAGGTTGACGACCGAGCGGGTCTTCCCGCTCGACGTGCGCTCGAGCCGCGGCAGGCGGACGAACTCGATGCGCATCGCAGGACCGAGACGGTCGTGGAGGCCGCGCTGCAGCGTCGCGAGTTCGTCGGCGGCGAGCGCGGCCTCGCACACCATCTCGACGCGCACGTGGTCGGGGGCATCCTGCACGATGCGCGTCTCGGTCAGCGAGGACACGGCCTTGAAGATCGGGTCGAGACGACCGACGCGCCGGCCCTCGGGCGTGATCAGCACGTCGTCCTCGCGGCCGAGGATCTCGGTGAGTTTCGGGAACGGCGACCCACAGGCGCAGGGCGAGCTGTCGCCGCGCACGGCGAGGTCCCCGGTCGCGTAGCGGATCAGCGGCATGACGGGATTGATGAACCCCGTCGCGACGATCTCCCCCGTTTCGCCCGCGCGGACCGGACGTCCGTCCTTGATAATCTCGACGACGCCGTAGTCGGCGTTCACGTGATAGGCGCCGGCCCGGCACTGCGTGATGAACGCCGCCATCTCCGCCGCGCCGTAGTGGTCGAACACCGGACAATCGAACGCCGCGGCGATCTCGGCCCGAACCGCCGGCGCGAGCGTCTCCGACGACGTGATCACCGCGCGCGGACGGATGCGCGCGTCTCCCGTCGCGAGCAGGTGCCGCGCGATCGGCGCGAGACTCGATGGATAACTGTCGATGTAGTGCGGCTGCCAGCGCGCGAGCGCGTCGGCGTACGCGCCCACCGAGTCGGACCCGATGTGGTACGACGAGCAGAGCATCTGGTTGCCGGCCAGGTTGTATCGCCAGTACGGCGGCGTCACGCGTCCCGGGGCGACGATGATGCGACCGGCGAACGTCGCGGCGCGCGCCCGCGCGGGCAGCCCTGCCTGCTCGAGGAAGCGCGCGAAGAACGCGTAATTGCGCTTGAGCGTCGGCCGGTCGCAGTGCACGGTGAGTGGCGAGCCGGTCGTGCCGCCCGTGTGCACCTCGCACGCCGGTCCGTCGGGGCCGAGCCGCGACGTGATCTCGTGTCCCGCGGCGCGCACCTGTGCCTTGCGCAGCAGTGGCAGCCGGGTGAGCTCGGCGAGCGAGGCGAGCGGTGTGTCGGGGATGCGGTCACGGTAGAACGGCACCGTCTCGCGCGCATGGCGCAGCACCGCGTTCAAGCGTTCGAGCTGGCGCTGGCGCACCGCCGCCGCCGTCTCCCACTGCGCCTCGCGGATCGCGCGCAGCTCGGCGCGCTGGCCCTTGCCATAGCGCTGGCGCCGGAGATGCGCGCCGTAGGCGGAGATCATCGCGTGCTGCGCCCAGGTCGGGGCGAGGAAGTAGGCGCGCGTCGCGAGACTCGTCATGCCGTTCGCGAGTGGCATACATCGCGCCACCGGGCGCACCCGTCGCGCGCGCGCATCGCTCGCGCACCATCGCGCGGCGATGCCGCGTGGCGGCAGCATCCTTGCATGGGTCGCGGGCATGTGCGGATTCGTGGGTGGGGTCCTCAAGCGCGCGCTCGGCGACGCCGACGTGCGCGCGTTCGGTCGCGCGGTGCGGACGCTCGCGCATCGCGGACCGGACGATGAACGGATCGAGGTGATCCCCGAGGCGCGCGCGGTGCTCGCGTTCCGCCGCCTCTCGATCATCGATCTCGAGGGCGGCGCCCAGCCGATGTCGAGCGGCAGCGGCCAGCACCTCGTCTTCAACGGCGAGATCTACAACCATCGCCAGGTGCACGCCGCGCTGCGTGCGCGCGGCGCGACGCTCCATACGCGCTCCGACACCGAAGTCCTGCTTCACGCCCTGCGGCTCGACGGCCTCGATGCGCTCCCCGCGACGAAGGGCATGTTCGGCCTCGCGATGGTCGACACCGCGCGTGGTGAGGTCCTGCTCGCGCGCGATCGCCTCGGCATCAAGCAGGTCTACCATGTCGAGACGCCACAGGGCTTCTTCTTCGCGTCGGAGCCGAAGGCGCTGCTCGCGCTCCCCGGCGTCCGCGCCTCGCTCGACCGTTCGCGTCTCGCGTCGTACTTCGTCTTCCGGTCGGTGCCGTCGCCAGCGACGCTTTACGAAGGCATCGCGCGTCTCGCGCCGGGCACGGCGCTCAAGTATTCGCTCGCGACGGGCCGACGTTCGGTGCACACCTGGTGGCGCTACCCCGCCCCGGCGCGCCGCGGCGAGCAGGTACCGCTCAAGGAGGCGGTCGACCAGTTCGAGGAAGTGCTGCTCGAGTCGGTCCGGCGACGACTCGTCTCCGACGTGCCGGTCGGCGCCTTCCTCAGCGGTGGCCTCGATTCCTCGCTCGTCGTCGCCGCGATGCGGCGACTCGGCCATCCCGACGTCCAGACGTTCACCGCGACCTTCCCCGGCTCGGCCGACGACGAAGCCCAGTTCGCTCGGCGCGTGAGTCGTGCGTTCGGCACGCGCCACCACGAGCGCCCCGTCACCGCAGCCGAGTGCCTCGCGGCGCTGCCGC
>CAYSAR010000209.1:0-4408 GCA_964428985.1 uncultured Gemmatimonadaceae bacterium
CGCACCGGGAACGCGTTCGCCTTTCCCGTCGAGACCTCCGACTCGCGCCGGCTACTCGAACGCCGTCGCTCCGGCGACGGTCGCGCCCGCCGCCCCCGCCGCGACGCCGGCCTGCCCGAGACTCACGACGCTCGACGCCGGCACGACAGCCATCGCGCCACGCTCCTCCGCAGAGCCAGCGCCTCTCCGCTCCATCAACCGCACGAGCGCGACGAACACCCCCGTCGCCGCGAGCACCGTGATCTCGCCGATCCCCGCAACACTCGCCGCCGCCGCGATCACCGCGACCGCACCGAGGAACGTCGTCCGCACCGCCGTTCGCCCCAGCCGCCACAGCGCCTGCGCAACGACCGCGATCACGACCGGCTTCACACCATAGAGGATTCCCGCGAGCTCGGGCAGGCTCCCATACCGCACGTACACCCAAGCGAGTATCGTGACGATCAACGCCGCCGGCAGGATGAAGCAGGCTCCGGCGACGAGCAGTCCCGGCCACCCCGCACGCGCATGCCCGATGTGGATCGCGAGCTCGGTGGAATTCGGCCCGGGAATCAGGTTCGTCGCGCCGAGCAGGTCGAGGAAGCGCTCGCGCGTGAGCCAGCGCCGCCGGCTCACGACCTCGTCCTCCATCATCGCGATGTGCGCGGCCGGCCCGCCGAACGCCGTCGTGCCGAGTTTGAGGAAGAGCCGCGCGATCTCGACGAGCGGGGTCACGCGCGTAAGCTAGCGCGCGTGGCGCGACCCCGCCCGCCCTGACTATCGACCTATCACGCCGCGGTGCCGGCCATCTTCATGCACTCCTGCGCGCACCGACGGCACGCCTCGGCGCAGAGCCGGCAGTGCTCATGGTGGGCCGCATGCTTCTCGCACTCCGCCGCGCAGCGCTCGCACGCGTCGGCGCACATGCGGCAGACCTCGTGCGCCATCGGGCCGCCGCGCGCCATGACGCGCACCGCCGTCGCGCACGCCTCGGCGCAATCGCGGTCGAGCCGGATGCACTCGGCGAGCTGCCGCACGTCCTTCTCGTTGAGGCATGCCTCCGAGCACATCTCGCAGGCGATGAGGCATTCGACGCACGCGGCGATGCACGACTCCATGTCGGCGCTCGTGTGGCCATGCAGGTACTTGGAAATCGCGAGGTCGGGCATGGATTCCTCCGGGAACGGGGCTCAGGGGTTCCTCGGTCGAACGCGGCGCCGGCCCGTGCAGTGCCCATCTCCCTCGCGTACGATTCAGCTCGCATGTCCCGTCTCCGCACCGACATTCTCGTCATCGGCGCCGGCCAAGCCGGCCTCTCCGCCGCGTATCACCTCAAGCGGCTCGGGATCGCACCGGTCCGCGGCTTCCTCGTGCTCGACCAGTCGCCGCAGCCGGGCGGCGCGTGGCAGTTCCGGTGGCCGTCGCTCACGTTGAGCACGGTCAACCGGATCCACGACCTCCCCGGTCTGCGGTTCGACGAGGTGCTGCATGACCTTCCGTCGACCGAGAACGAAGTCGAAGCTGCCGTCGCCGTGCCGCGCTACTTCGACGAGTATGAGCGCCGCTTCGAGCTCCCCGTTCATCGACCCGTGAAGGTCCAGGTCGTCTGCGACCGCGGCGAGCGCTTCGTCGTCGAGACCGATCGCGGCGACGTCTCGGTGCGCGGCATCATCAACTGCACTGGCACCTGGGAGTCGCCGTACATCCCCGAGTACCCAGGTGCCGAGCAGTTCACGGGGCGCACGTTGCACACGCGTGACTACAGAACAGCCGCCGACTTCGCTGGCCAACATGTCGTGATCGTCGGCGCCGGGATCTCCGCGATCCAACTCCTCGACGAGATCTCGCAGGTCACGACGACCACATGGTGTACGCGTCGGCCTCCCGACTTCCGGGAAGGCAAGTTCGATGAAGAGGCGGGCCGCCGCGCCGTGAGGCTCGTCGAGGACCGCGTGCGAGCCGGCCTTCCGCCGCAGTCGGTCGTCTCGGTGACCGGCCTTCCGCTCACGCCGCGCATCCGCGCGATGCAAGAGCGCGGCGTGCTCGTGCGCGAGCCGATGTTCAGCGAGATCACGCCGACGGGCGTGCGGTGGAGCGACGGTCGCGCGCTACGCGCCGACGTCATCCTTTGGTGTACGGGCTTCCGCAGTTCGCTCGACCATCTCGCGCCGCTCGGCCTGCGCGAGGAGAACGGCGGCATCGTCATGACGGGACGGCTCGCGACGCAGGTCGCGAAGGACCCGCGCGTCCACCTGATCGGCTACGGGCCGAGCGCGTCGACGATCGGCGCGAACCGCGCCGGCCGAGCGGCAGCGGAGGAGCTCACCGCACTCCTTTCCGGCTGACACGTTCGTGAACAATTCCCCGGTCGCGGGTATCAGTATCCCCCGCCCGGGAGCAGCCATGTCGGTTGATGTCGTGTCCTCCTTGCGTCCAGCGACGACGAGAGAGGCACGAAGTGCGGCGGCGGAATCGATGGCCCAGCCCGTCGGCGGCAACGACATCTACCGCGGCCTACTCCACTCGTACGACAACGGCTTCTGCATCATCGAAGTCCTCTTCGACGAGGGGCGCGCGGTCGATTTCCGTGTCCTTGAGACGAACCCCGCGTTCGAGGAGCAAACGGGTCTCCGCGACGCGATCGGTCGCGGCATCCGCGAGCTGCTGCCGCGGCTCGAGGAGCATTGGTTCTCGCTGTTCGGGAACGTCGTGCGGACCGGCGAGCCGGTACGCATCGAGAGTCTCGCCAGCGAACTCGGTCGCTGGTTCGACCTCTACGCCGAACGCGTCGGCGATCCCGAGGCGAACATGGTCGCGGTCATCTTCCGCGACATCACCGCCCACCGGCGCGGCGACGAGAACATCGACTTCCTACTGCGTCTCTCGATGCGCCTCGCGCCCCTCGAGGCGGAACGCGAGGTCATCGACGCGACGACGAGCGCGCTCGGCGAGTACCTCGCCGTCGACCGCTGCTACTTCGTCGAATGCGACCCGGGGAAGGACCTCATCACGGCGAGCCACGACTGGTGCCGCGAAGGGACCGAGAGCGTCGAAGGGCACTACGTGCTCCACGAGTTCGGTGGCATGGAGTGGTGGCGCCAGCTCACCGGCGGCGACGTCGCCGTCGACGACGTCAAGCGCAACGAGTTCACGCGCGACCATGCGCATGCGTACGAGACGCTCGGCGTGCGCGCCTATCTCGTGCAGCCGTTCCACCGCGAGGGCGATTGCTCGGCCGCACTCGCCGCGACCGACTCCGCCCCCCGCGCCTGGCGCGCCGACGAGGTGCAACTCCTCGAAGCCGTCGTCGCACGCGTCTGGCCTCTCGTCGAACGCGCGCGCGCCGACCTCGCGCTCTCCGCCTCGCGCGCCGCGCTCGCCGCGAACGCCCACGAGCTCGAGGAGCGCGTGAAGCACCGCACCGCGCTCCTCGAGGAGACGATCGCCGAACTCGAGACGTTCTCGTATAGCATCTCGCACGACCTGCGGTCCCCGCTGCGCGCGATGCGGACCTACGCCGGGCTGCTGCTCGACCGCTGCCATGGGCGGCTCGCGCAGGAGGAGGCATGGTACCTCGATCGCATCGTCGAGGCCGCCGTCCGCATGGATCGGTTGATCCAGGACGTGCTCGTCTACAGCAGCGTGTCGCGCGCCGAGGTGCGCCTCGAACGCATCGCGCTCGCGCCGTTCATCGAAGGGATCATCCGCTCGTACCCGGAGCTGCTCGCGGCGCGTCGCGCGATCACGCTCGCGCCTCGACTCGGCATCGTCATGGCGAGCGAGACGCCATTGGCCCAGTGCATCGCGCACCTGCTCGGCAACGCCATCACGTACGCGCAGCCCGGCGTACCGCCCGAAGTCGTCATCTGGTCGACCGCGGCGCGGGGACGCGCGCACCTCTACGTGCGCGACAACGGCATCGGCGTCGCGGCCGCCGATCGCGAACGCATCTTCGACATGTTCTACCGTGGCGAGGGGCCGCGCTGCGGCACCGGCATGGGTCTCGCGATCGCGCGTCGTGCGGCCGAACGCATGGGCGGTGCGCTCACGCTGATCTCCGCCGAAGGCCCCGGCGCGACGTTCGACCTCGAACTCAAGAGCGCCACGTGAGGAGCACATGACCGACACGCCGGCGATCGCGCATGTGCTGTACGCCGAGGACGACCCCAACGACGTCTTCTTCATGACGCGCGCGTTCGAGCAGCTGGGGTTGAAGAAGGCGCTGCGGGTAGTGTCGACGGGGCGACAGGCGGTCGACTATCTCAAGGCGGCGCTCGCGGAAGCGGCCGACGACGGCGCGTCGCCGCTGCCCGAGCTCGTGCTGCTCGACGTGATGATGCCCCGGCTCTCCGGGCGCGAAGTCCTCACCTGGATCCGCGCCCAACGCGCGATGGACGATGTCGCCGTCGTTCTCTTCACGTCATCGACG
>CAYSAR010000210.1:0-4330 GCA_964428985.1 uncultured Gemmatimonadaceae bacterium
CATCGCGTGGATGCGCACCACTTCGTCGAGAACCCGGCGTCCGGGCGCGTGATGCTCAAGGCGGGGATGCGGAGCGAGGGGCGGCGGCGCGGGGCGGTGTTCCGGGAGGGGAGGCCGCGGGACTTGGAGGAGTACGCGATCCTGCGGACGGATCCGAGGACGATCTAGCGGTCCGACCGAACGGACCGTCAGCGGTCGGCGGCGCGGCCGCGTATGCCTAGTGTCCGACCGGGCGCGGCGTCGTGCCGTCGCGCCTCCCCCCACTCGGAGAGGTCCATGCACGCAGCCCGGCGAGTCGCCGGCGGGACGCGCGCGCTCGCGTGCGTCCTCGCCATCGCCACGCTCCTCCCTTGCGCCGTCGCGGACGCGCAACGCCGCGGATCGCTGCCGCGCTCGACGGTCCGTGGGGCGCCGGGTCAGACGTCGACGGGGATCTCGGCGGCGGACCTCCGGCACCGACTCTTCCTCTTCGCCGATGACTCGATGGCGGGTCGGGCGACGGGGTCGCCGGAGCACCTGCTCGCGACATCGTACATCGCGTCGGAGTTGGAGCGCCTCGGGCTCGAACCCGCCGGCGACAACGGCAGCTTCTTCCAGGACCTCCCGCTCGTCTCGCGCGGTTTCGTCGCCGGCGGGACGGTGCGCGCGGGGCGGCGGCGCTTCCGGCTCGGCGAGGATTTCGGCGCGACGATCGCACGCAGCGGCGTCGTCGCGCTGCCGCGCTTCGCGCAGGTGATCGACGGCGGGGAGGTCGGCGATCGATCGACCTATCCGGCGCGCGAGGCGGTCGAGGGCCGCGTCGTACTGCTGCGCCCGAGCCGCCGCTCCGTCGCGTTCGGCGTGCGCGCGATGCAGGTCGACGACGAGTCGCACGTCGCCGGCGCGGCGGCGGTCGTGCTCCCGCTCTGGGACGACGCGACGCCCTCGGTGCGACGCCAACTGACGAGCCGCTCGCTCACGCTGCGCGTCAACACGACGCAGTTGCCGCCGACGCTCGTCGTGAGTGACGCGATGTTCGACGTGCTGCGCGCGCGCATCGGGCGGCCGATCGCCCTCGACGTCACGTTCGAGGAACGGCCGGCGCCGGCGCGGAACGTCGTCGCCGTGCTACCCGGCCGCGAGGCGGCGCTGCGCGCCCAATACGTCGCGCTCGGCGCGCACAGCGATCACGTCTCGGGGTCGGTGCGGCCGGTCGACCACGATTCGGTGCGGCGCACGACGCCGCGACCGAGACCGGTGCGGCTCGATTCGATCCGCAACGGCGCCGACGACGACGGCTCCGGGACGGTCGCGCTGTTGGAGATCGCCGAGGCGCTCGCCGGCGAGGACGCACGGCCGCGACGCTCGGTGCTCTTCGTCTTCCACGTCGGCGAGGAACTCGGGCTGCTCGGTTCGGGGTGGTTCACCGACCACCCGACCGTCCCGCTCGACTCGATCGTCGCGCAGCTCAACCTCGACATGGTCGGTCGCGGCGGGGCCGACGACATCAAGGGCGGGGGACCGCGCTATCTCCAGCTCATCGGGGCGCGCCGCCTGAGCCGCGACTTGGGCCATCTCATCGACAAGGTCAATGCCTCACGCGACGAGCCGTTCGCGTTCGACCGCTCGCTCGACGCGCCGGGACATCGCGCGAACATCTATTGCCGCAGCGATCATGCGCAGTACGCGCGCTACGGCATCCCGGTCGCGTTCTTCACGACGGGACTCCACCGCGACTACCACCAGGTCACCGACGAGCCGCAGTACATCGACTACGCGAAGCTCGAGGCGGTGACGACGCTCGTGCGGGACGTGACCGTCGCGCTCGCCGACCGCGACGCGCGGCCGCGTCTCGACCGCCCACGTCCCGACCCGACGGCGCGCTGTCGACAGTGAACGCGCGGCGGACGCGCCGCCGCCGCCGTCGACCGCGGTGCGCCAGCGCTGTCGCGCTAGCGGCCGCGCCGGTCGGCGCCGCGCCGCCCGCCCTCGCGACGGGACGGCGCGCCTCGACGCGCCTCTGCTTCCCGCCGCTCGTGCGCCTCGCGGCGTTCCTGCTTCGCCTTCGCGCGCGCCCGCTCCTCGGCCTTGCGCGCCCGGATCGCCGCGATGCGCTCGGCGAGCGGGATCTCGAGACGTTCGGTCACCTGCTTGCGGTAGTCGAAGCCCGGCAACGTGCGCCGCGCGAGCTTGTGGCCGATCGCCTTCTCGATCGCGCGCAGGTCGCCCTCCTCCTCCGGCGACACGAGCGTGAACGCCTCGCCCTCGGCCTCGGCGCGCGCCGTGCGGCCGACGCGGTGGATGTAGTCCTCGGGGACGTGCGGCACGTCGAAGTTGACGACGTGCTCGAGCGCCTCGACGTCGATGCCGCGCGCGACGATGTCGGTCGCGACGAGCACCCGTACCCGCCCCGCCTTGAAGTCGGCGAGCGCCTCGGTGCGCTGGTTCTGGCTCCGGTTGCCGTGGATCCGCGCGTTCGGGACGCCGGCCTTCGTGAGCACGTCGGCGAGCCGGTTCGCGCGGTGCTTGGTGCGCGTGAAGCAGATGACGTTGCCGATCGCGCCGGCCCCGAGCAGCGCCAAGAACAGGTCGGCCTTGAGCGCCTCGCTCACCGGCCACACCGCCTGCTCGATGCGCGGCGCCGGCTTCGACACGCGCTCCGTGTTGAGCCGCACCGGGTCGTGCAGCATCGAGCGCGAGAGCTCGATGATCGGCGCCGGCAACGTCGCCGAGAAGAAAAGCGTCTGTCGCTTCCGCGGGAGCCGCGCGAGCACCTGCTTGATCGCGGGCAGGAAGCCCATGTCGAGCATGCGGTCGGCCTCGTCGAGCACGAGGACCTCGAGCTGGCTGAAGTCGACGTAGTCGCCGGGCTGGCCGAAGTGGTCGAGGAGGCGTCCCGGCGTCGCGATGACGACATCGACCGGCTTGCGGAACGCGGCGACCTGCGGGCCCATGCCGACGCCGCCGAAGACGGCGGCCCCCGAGAGGCGGAGGTGCTTCGCCAGCGCCTCGAGATCGGCATGCACCTGCGCGGCGAGTTCGCGCGTCGGCGCGAGCACGAGGGCGCGCGTCGCGCGCTTGGGATGCGCGGCGAGGCGCTCGAGGATCGGGAGGAGGAACGCGGCGGTCTTCCCGCTGCCGGTCATCGCGCAGGCGAGGAGGTCGCGCCCCTCGCGTGCGGGGGGCACGGCGTCGCGCTGGATCGGGGTCGGCTTCTGCCAGCCAAGCTCCTGGATGGCGCGCAGCAGCGCCGGCGGGAGCCCTAGGGATTCGAAGGTCATGCGTCGCGGAAAAGGAAAAACGCGCCCCACGTACCGCCGGGCGCGTTGCGTGAAAGCTAGTCGGTCACGCATCGTGGAGGCAGTCGGCTTCCCCCTTCCCGCCCATCGATGACTGACTCCGCCCGCTCCCCTCGCCGTTCCTTCCTCGGCCGCCTCGGCGCCCTGCTCGCGCTCGGCGCGTCGCCGGCGGCACTCGCCGCGGCGCCGCCCACGCGATTCACGCCGTTCACGCGGCTCGCGCCCGACGAACGCTGGCTCCTCGAGGCGTCGCAACGCGAGCACCGACTCTTCATCGAGACGGGCACGATCGGCGAAATGATCGCGTTCCGTCGCGCGATGAACTTCCTCGACACGTACAAGAGCGACTTCGGCATCGACGGCCATGAGCTCGGGCTCGTCGTCGGCGTACATGGCGACGCGATCGCCCTTGCGCTCGGCGACGCGAGCTGGGCGCGGCGTGGGCTCGGTGAGCGCACGGGCACGAAGGGCGCCAACGGCCAGGCGGCGACCGTGAACCCCTATCGGCGCGGCGTGCCCTTCTCGATCGATGCGCTCGCGGCGCGCGGCGTCACGTTCCTCGCGTGCAACAACTCGCTACGACGTCTCGCCGGCCAGTTCACGCCCGCCGGCGGCGACGCTGCGGCTACGCACCGCGCGCTCGTCGCGGAGGTGGAGGCGATGCAGGTCGTGCCGGCGATGGCGATCGCGGTGAGCCGCGCGCAGCAGCGAGGAATCCCATACCTCGCGGTGCCGTGAACCCGGGGAACGCTATTCGAAGCCCAACTCCACCGCTTGCCTTCGGGCCACGGGCAATTGCGCGAGAACGGTTCCGCAGTCTGCGACGACCTGTACGACCCCTCGCTCGGCCACGTAAACGAAGTTGCCTTCGGCCAGTGCGTCGCGAAGGCCTCGAACGTCCGCCACCGCGACCATTCGGTCGATCTCGTGCATCGGCTTTGTCGCGGACGCTGCGCAGGAATGATAGCTGCACTCGAGAGCGATACTCTCGCAGCCGTGAGGTCCCCTGCCGTGGGTCGCACCCGGAGAGAGCGGATTCTTATGCTCGGCCG
>CAYSAR010000211.1:0-4294 GCA_964428985.1 uncultured Gemmatimonadaceae bacterium
CGCCAGCGCGCGGGCCTTCGCCGCGTCGTTGTCGCAGAGCGCGGCGAGCTGCACGCCGCGCATCTTCGCGATGACCGGGAGATGGGCCGTCTGCGCGATCGCGCCGAGGCCCAGGACCGCGAGGCGCAGCGGCTGCTGGCGGGGGGTTCCGGCGGGAGGCGTCGATGCCACGCGGGTCGCTCGTCGTGTCTGGGGTGTTCAGGTCCCGAGCAACTCGCGCGGGACCCGACCGATCGTCGTGCCGGGATAGTACGTGCGGAGGATGTGCCGCGCGTCCTGGCCGGCACGTGCGCGACCGATCGCACCCCACTGGCACATCCCGACGCCATGCCCGTAGCCGTTGCCCCGGATCACGACGCGCGTGAGTCGCCCCGAGGCGCTCGCCTCGGCCGCGACGGAAAAATAGGGGCTGTTCAGCATCTCGCCACCGGTCGACCGAAGCACCGAACGCGCGTCATTGCCGCGCAGGCGGTACGTGCCGATCGCGGTGCGCAACGCGAGCGTCGCGACACGCCCGCTCGGCGTACGGCGCTCGACCTCGACGCCGCGCACACTGCCCGGGCCATCGCGCCCGACATTCGCATACGCGCGCAGGTAGCGACGCACGACCGCGTCAAGCTCATCGCCCGTGTACATGCGCGACCAAGCGAAGCGCGGCGCGATGTCGCAGTAGTAGCGGTCGCTCCCCGGAATGCGGTCACTGACACGCTTGAGGTGTGGTTCGCCGTCGGAGCGCCACACCTCCTCGGCGGCGGCCGTCTCGCCGCCACAGGCCGAATGGAACGGCGCCGTCGCGACGCGGCCCCGCAGCAAGAGCACCTGACCGGCCGTCGCATCGATCGCGTCGTTCGCGAGCGGCAACTCGGCGTCGAGCCCGCCATAGACTTGGTCGCTCACCGAGGCGACGAAGTCGAAATCGGGACTGCGACCGTTGCCGGCGCGCGCGGTCACGAGCCGCGTGACCGTGTACGACCGCGCGGCGATGGCCTGCGCCTCGACCGCGGCGCGCTCGTTCGGGCCGCGGTTGCCGATCTCGCGCGGCACGACGCCTCGCAGATAGTCCTCGAGCCCGAGCACGTTCACCGAGAGCAGGCCGGTGTCGGTCGCGACGACCTGGAGCGCGCCGCGGTACCGCTTGCCGGCCGCGCGCAGCGCACCGGCGCGTCCATCGAGCACCTGTCGCACGGTCCCGGTGAGCCACGGCGTCTGTGCCCCGTCGCCGCGTCGCGCACGGATGCGGCGTCCATCCTGCTGGAGCGTCCACGTCTCCCCCGCCCGAGCGCGCACGACGACACCGCCGCGCGCATCGAGTAGACGCCACGGTCCGTCCGCCCCGAGCGGCAAGGTGCGCGGTCCAGCGACGAGCGCGACGCGCACGCGAGCACCGCCGGCATCCGGGTCGCGCGGTGGCGGATCGGTCGGGATCGGCTCGTCGATGGGCGCCGGCGCCGGCGGTGGCGCACGCTCGGCCTCGGGCCGCGGCAACGACACGGGCGCGGGTCCACTCGGCTCGAGGGGCCGCGAACAGGAGCCAAGCGTGACGAGGAGGCCGATCCCGAGCGCCGACGTCGCGCGACGCATCACCGGCCGAAGCTCCCGTGTCCGCCGACGCCGATCATCGGCAGCGCGCGCGTGCGCGCGGCTGACGCGGCAGCGGCCGGCACCAACACCCGACGGAACGTCGCCGCGAAATCGTAGTCGTCGATCACGTCCGTGACCTCGACCTCGACGATGCTCCCCGCCGCGGCGTCGGTGCGCACGCGCGTGAGGCCATCGATGTCGTCGGCCTGCCAGGGCAGTCGCGCGATCGCGGCGCCGTCCGCGTCCGCGAATGGGTCGTCCGTCGCACCGGCGGCGCGCTCGATGAGCGCGGGCACCACCGAACCGATCCGCGACTCGTAGCGCACGGCCGTGACGTGACGCTGGAGTTCCTGCACGCGCTCGAGTCGTTCGTGCTTGAGCGGCGAGGGGACGTCGTCGACGAGTTCGGCGCCACGCGTCCCTTCCTGCGGCGAATACGTGA
Source organism: uncultured Gemmatimonadaceae bacterium (assembly GCA_964428985.1). Classification (GTDB taxonomy): domain Bacteria; phylum Gemmatimonadota; class Gemmatimonadetes; order Gemmatimonadales; family Gemmatimonadaceae; genus Pseudogemmatithrix. The sequence continues at coordinate 2,024 of CAYSAR010000211.1, forward strand.
ACACGCCGACGCGCTCAAACTCGATCTCCTCGAGGAAGTCGAGCAACCGCCGCACGTCGTCCTCGGTCTCGCCGGGGAAGCCGACGATGCAGGTCGTGCGGATCGCGACGCCGGGGACGGCGTCACGGAAGCGCGCGACCTTCTCGCGGATCGTGCGCTGGCGCTCGGGGCGCCGCATGCGCTCGAGCACCGCGTCCGACGCATGCTGGATCGGCATGTCGAGGTACCGCAGGACACGCGATTCCCGCGCGATGACCTCGAGGAGGCGCGGCGTGATGCCCGCCGAGTAGAGGTACATGTTGCGGATCCAGGGGATCGAGGTCTCGCGCACGAGTGCCTCGAGCAGCTCGGGGAGCCGCACCGGCGCCGTCCCCGCGGCATCGCGCAGGTCACGGCCATAGTGCGCGAGGTCCTGCGCGACGAGGTTCACCTCGCGCGCGCCCTGCAGCTCGAGCAACTGCGCCTCGCGCACGAGCGCGTCGAGCGGGAACGACCGATGCTTGCCGCGCATGAGCGGGATCGCGCAGAACGCGCAGCCGTGATCGCACCCTTCGCTGACCTTGAGGTACCGCACGAACGGCGTGTCGCCCGCGTACTCGCGCACGCCGGGATGCAACGTCACCGGGTCGCCGATGAGCCCGCGGTCGCGCAGCAGCGGCACGAGCCGTTCCGACTCGGAGTTGCCGAGGAAGAGGTCGACCTCGGGGAGCGCGTCGATGAGTTCGTCCTTGTGCCGTTCGACCATGCAGCCGACGGCGACGACGGCGGTCGCACTGCCGGTCGCCTTCAGGCGCCCCGCCGCGACGATCGCATCGATGGACTCGGCCTTCGCCGCGTCGATGAAGCCGCACGTGTTGACGATGACGAGCTCGGCCTCGGCGGGGTCGGCGACGCGCACGGCGCCGTGGTCGGCGAGCTGGGCGAGGTAGCGCTCGCTGTCGACGGTGTTCTTGTCGCAGCCGAGCGTGATGAGCGAGACCTTCACGCGGCGGGGATCGGGGAGCGTGCGCTCATCGATAGTTGCCGAACTCGAGCTGCACGCCGAAGTCCTGCGCGCGCAGATGCGCGATGACCGCCTGGAGCTCGTCGCGCGACGGGGCCGTGACCCGCACCGAGTCGCCCTGGATGCTCGCCTGCACCTTCTTGAACTTCTGCGCCTTGATGTCGGCGACGACCTTCTTGCAGGTCTCGCCGTCGAGCGCCTGCTTGAGCTTCACATCCCGATGCCAGGTGTCGCCGCCGCCCTGCACCGGCTCGCCGGCGTCGAGGTTCTTCACCGGCACGCCGCGCTTGATGAGCTTCGACTGCAGGATGTCGAACATCGCGCGCAGCCGCATGTCGGTGTCGGCGGTGAGCTTCACGAGCCCCTCGGCGCGCTTGAACTCGATCGTCGCGACCTTGGCGTCCTTGAAGTCATACCGCTGCGCGACCTCCTTGGAGGCCTGATTCACCGCATTGTCGACCTCTTGGAGGTCGACGCCGGTGGTGATGTCGAAGCTGGCGTCTTTGGGCATGGGGGAACTACGGGTGGAAAGCGCAGGTGGCAGAGGGCAGGCGGCAGGCGGAGCCACCGAGAACTCGGTCGCGGTTGAAAGGTCGCCGGTTCCTCGCGCCGATGCCACCGCTCCCCGACGCACGAAGGGCGACGCCCTATGCGGCCGCCGCCCCGCCACCTGCCACTTGCCACCTGCAGTCACTCTCCGAGATACGACTCCAACGCCCTCGCCCTCGACACGTGCCGCAGCCGTGACAGCGCCTTCTCCTTGATCTGGCGCACGCGTTCGCGCGTGATGTTGAGGACGGCGCCGATCTGTTCGAGCGTCATCGGCTCGGAGCCGTCGAGGCCGAAGTAGAGGCGGAGGATCTTGCTCTCGCGCTCCTTGAGGCCGTTGAGCGCCTCCTGCACCGACTCGCTGAGCGCCTTCTCGAACGTCTCCTCGTCGGGCGTCGCGCTCTGCGTGTCGGGGATGTAGTCGAGCAGCCGATTGTCCTCGCCGGGCGTCATCGGCGCGTCGAGCGAGAGGTGGGTCTGCGAGATCGACATCGTCTTCGCGACCTCTTCCTCGGTGATCTCCATCCCCTCGGCGATCTCGGCGTTCGTCGCCTCGCGGCCGAGCTCCTGGAGCAGCGCGTTCGCGCGTTTGCCGATGCGGTGCAGCGTGCCGGCACGATTCAGCGGCACGCGCACGATGCGGCTCTGCTCGGCGAGCGCCTGGAGGATCGCCTGGCGGATCCACCAGACGGCGTAGGAGATGAACTTGATCCCCTTCG
>CAYSAR010000212.1:0-4293 GCA_964428985.1 uncultured Gemmatimonadaceae bacterium
AGCCCCCCGCTTCGACGCTGCCGACTTCAGTAGCGAGGGACTGCCGCCGGGACAAACTCCAGTCCTCCATCTCGAACCCGGCCTCTATCACGTACGCCTCACGTGGAACAGGGGCGACTCGCTGGACATGTACATGTCGGTTCGCTGCGAGCATCGCTATGAGGATGGCTGCGTGATGTACCACACCTTCGTCGGCGTGCGATGACCGACCTTCGGGTGGCTGTGCCGTTGCCGTAGTCCTACCTTACGCTACGAGCGCCCCGGCACCCTGCCACCCACGGACGAGGAGCGAGCGATGTCCGCATGGACGAGCTTTCGTGCGAGTCTCACCGCCGCGTTCGCGTGGGCGGTGCCGTGGGGGTTGATTGGCGGATCGCTCTTCTTGGCGTTCGAGATCCTCAAGGCCCCGCGCAACGTCCCGCTCGCGGTGTACCTCGTCGACGGCACGCAGATCTTCCTGGTCGGCGCAGCGGTCGCAGGCGTGCTCGGTGCGATCGCGGGCCGGAACTTCGCCTCGCGGCTCCGCGCGTGGGCGCGCCGCGAGCCGTCCGCCGAGCTTGCGACAAGTCGAGCCGTCGCACTTGGCGCCGCGAGCGGCGCGATCGCCGTCGCCGCGCCGATGCTCTTCTGGGCGCTCAGCGACGGTCGCCCGCCGATCCTCGTCGTGCCGTTCATGTTGATCGCCGCCGCGGTCGGCGCTGGTTCCGCGTATGCGATGGTCGCGCTCGCGCGCCGGGCGTCCTCACTCGCTCCCGCGAGCCACGCGGATCAGAACGCGGTACCGATGGAGCTCCGCGCGGCGCACGCCGAGGTGGAGCACCTCTTGGGCGCGAACCGCGAGCTGTCGATGCTGGGCACGCAGAGTCGTCGCCGCGAATCTGTGGGCAGAGTGCCACCCGAAGAGGACGGCCTCGTCTAGTCATGTCGTCGCTGCGTCTGTTGGTCGCGGGGACGATGCCCCTCGCTCCCACCGTCGCCGCCGCATCCGACATCGACGTCGTCATTCCCTCCGGCGACGGCCAAGTGCTCGCGGGGACATTGACGCTGCCGTCGGCCGGCACGGCACCCTTCCCGGTCGTCATCACCATCACCGGTTCCGGCGCGCACTTCCGCGACGGGAATCGCTGAGCCGGCTCACGCTGGCGCTCGACCGGTTCCTTCACCAACCTTCGGCATGAAGCTCGGAGCCATCGCCAAAGTCACCGGCATCGTGGCCGCATTGGGCGCGGTCGGCGGCGCCATCGGCGGCGCGATCATCAGCGGGTTCGTTTCGCTCCCCCGGCTTTGGACAGAGCTCGTCATCATGCCTCCGTTCTGGGCGATCCTGGTCTATACGTCCTTCTGGGGCGCCGCCGCTGGCATCGTGCTCGGCCCGATCCTCGCGTGGACGCTGCTCCGCCGCGCGCCGCTCTGGAGGGCGGTCACCGAGACCGCGTTGGCAACCGCGATCGGCGTGGGCGTGGTCTTCGCGCTCTCAGCGCCGTTCGCTGCGTTCGTCGGCGCGCTGACGTTGGCGCCGCTGGCGGCCGCGTTGCGGCTGAGGCATGAAGTGCGTGAGCGGCGGTCGTTGCCGGCGGCGGGGAATGGCGCAACGGCACCGCGCATCGACCAAACCCTGACATGACCCACTCCCGCTCCCTCCTCCGCCACTTCCTCGCCGCCCTCGCCTACCGCACACAGAAGGCGCTGCGCGGCGCGCCAGCGTCGTTCGGCGACTTCCGTGCTGCGCCGACGTCGCGCTCGCCACGCGAGCTCCTCTGGCACATGAGCGGCCTCATGGGCTACGCGCGGACGTTCTTCCATGGCGGCGACTACGCGCCGCCGGCCCTGCCGACCCTCGAGGCCGAGGTCGAGCGCTTCCACGAACAGCTCGATCTTCTCGCGCGCGACCTCGTCGACCCGTCGCTGACCTGCACGCTCACCGATGAGCAACTGCTCCAAGGCCCGCTCGCCGACGCGATGACGCACGTCGGACAGCTCGCGATGCTTCGGCGCCTCGCCGGCGAGCCGGTGCCGTCGGAGAACTTCATTCACGCGGCGGTCGACGCGGAGAACCTCACGCGCTCACAGGCCGCGCCGGCAGCGCCCGATTCATGGTGGCGGCCGGATCAGGGACACGTTCCGCCAGGCCCGCCGCCGAATGGGTGATGGGGAATCGTAAGCCTGGTGCATCGCACACGAGCACGGTGGCAGGCTCTGCCGCGCTTCTACTGATGACCTGCCTTGCGTGCGATCAGATGCCCGAGCGAACAGCGAATTCGCCGAGCGCCATCGCACGAGCGGCCTGCGTCATGCCGACGCGCGTGACGACCGTCCTCGACCGAGACGGTGCCGTTCTTGAGATGTGGTCGCTCCGACTCGAGGACGTGGCAACCGACGCGCTGCCGACGGACTCGGCGTTCCTCGCGTTCCGGGCAGCGATCGAGAAGGATGAGGCGAACGTGCGCCACCCGGCCGCCGACCCGCCGGTCACGCGGAGTGCCGCCGAGGCGCGGATCTGGCACGACGAGCAGCGCAACAACGACGTGGTGCTCGCCGGGAGCGTCGGCTCCATCGACTCGATCACCTGTCTCGACGCCCTGCTCTTCGCGCGACAGGCGAGCCGCCTCTCTCCGATCGATCGACCGACTGAGTTCCTCGCGTCCGTGCTCACGCGAACCACGAGCACTGGAACCGACCTGGTCGTCGTCTTCGGCGCCGGCCCGGAGACATTCCCTCCGAAGTCGGTCTACGGTCTCGACGTCGTGCGTCGCCATCTCGCCGAGGGGTGGCGCTTCTGGTACATGATCCACAACCACACCGTGCGCCGTCACGGCCAGCGCCTCGCGCTCGGCATCCCCGCTCCGAGCACCTCCGACGTCTCGTTCTACCGAAGCCTCGGCTCCGAGATGGGAATGGACTCGCTCCGCGTGACGAACGGCTTCTACACCTTCCGCGCGTCGGTCGAGGAGCTGCGCATGCTGCGCGGGCGGTAGGGGAAGTCGGCCACGTGCCCCGGACTGGTTTCGCCGATCGTAGATTCCCGCCATGACCACCACGCACAAGCACGCCGCCATCACGCTCGACGAGCCGCTGCGCAAGCAGGCCGTCGCCTCGCTGCGCTCCTACTCGGCCGAGAACTTCGACGAGGAGCTGAGCGATCTCAAGGCGACGCTGCTGCTCGATCATGTCCTCGCCGACATTGGGCCGGCGATCTACAACCAGGCGCTTGCCGACGCGAAGGCGTATATCGAGGAGCGGGCGGCGGACCTCGACGCGTCATTGCAGAAGGCCGAGTTCACGGTGTCCGGGCGGCGGAAGCGGTGAACCTCTCGTTCGAGTGGAGCGTCGCGCTGATCGTCGGTGCGACGGCGGTAGTGGTGGCGACGCGGGTGGAGGCGGAGGAGGAGGAGGCGACTAGCGCCGCCTCCAACGCGAGCGACGCTCATGTCACGTCCGTCGACGGTCCACTCCTTCGCGTTGACTCATCCTCTACGGACTGGAATCGTCCTTCCACCGACTCGCACTCGCCTCTCCCGTGCGTTGACGGGCAACTCACTCTGAGTGACGTCGCTTTTTCCACGACTGTTCCGCGCCACAGATCATGTTCGTCCGGGGCGATCCCAAGGTCCGCTATCACGACATCGTCGCCGCGATCGACGTCGCTCGGGATGCCGGCGTCCGCGTCCAGGCAGCGCTGCTGCCGTGAAACCGCGTCCCTCGGCCCTCGTACGGCCCTGACATGGACCGCATCCTCCGGCTTCGCACGGAGCTCCGCGCCGAGCGTGCCGCCGCCTACATGCGGCTACGTGGTGGCTTTCCCATCCCACTCGCCGGCGCGACCTGGTGGGCGGGGCTCGGCGTCTGGGGCTACCTCGCCTCGACGCCGGGCCACTGGATCTTCTGGGCCTTCGTCACGAGCGGCCTCATCTTCCCGCTCGCGCTCCTGCTGGCTCGAGTCTTCCGCATCGACTTCATGCACGACCGTTCGGTCGTCGATGATGTCCTGCTCCCCGCGTTCATCTCGATGCTGGTCTTCTGGCCGATCGCGATCTCGGCCTGGTGGAGTCACCCACCGCTCGTGCCCCTCGTGCTCGCGATCGGCATGTCGATCCACTGGCCCGTGATCGGTTGGATGTACGATCGCACGGCGCTGTTCAGTGCCCACGCCGTCACGCGCGCCGTCGCCTGCTTCGTCCTCTGGAACTGGCTGCCGACGCAGCGCTTCACGCTGCTGCCCTTCGCGGTGTCGGCCATCTATCTTGCGACGGTGGCCGTCATCGTTCTCCAGACAAGACCGCGGTCTTCCGACGT
>CAYSAR010000213.1:0-4260 GCA_964428985.1 uncultured Gemmatimonadaceae bacterium
ACGCGGCAGTGGACGATACCGTCCCACTCGGGCATGGGGTCCCGCTTGAACTTGAATTCCTTCCCTGGAACGAGATCGAGGCCCGTCACCGGCAAGAGCCATTCCGCGAGCAGCTCCGGCTCGGTGACGGCGCGCCACACCTTCGCAGGCGCATGCGGCAGGTCGATCTCGAACGCGAGCGCCTCGGTCTGCTCGCGGTCGGTGACGTCGCGGATCGTCATCGGTCCATGCGCTCCAGCAGTCGTTCCAGGCGCCCGACGCGATCCGTCCAGAACGCGCGGTAGTGGGCGATCCAATCGATGAGGGGCCGGAGCCCCTGCGGGTCGACGCGGTAGTAGGTGAGGCGTCCGTCGCGGCGGGCCTCGACGAGCCCCGCCGCGCGCAGCGTCGCGAGGTGCTGGGCGACGGCCGGCTGCGAGATGTCGAAGCGCGCCGTGAGGTCCTTCACCGCCGCCTCGCCACGCGTGAGCGATTCGAAGATCGCTCGGCGGCTGGGGTCAGCGAGGGCCTGGAAGACGCGATTCTCGTCGAGGGCGCTGTGCATGACGAAACATAAGTAAGCACTTATGTTTCGTCAAGTGGCCTCAGCGCCCGATGGCGTACCGCACGACCCACGGGACATCGTCCTCGTCGAGCACGACCGCGTACACCTGGTTCCCCGCGACGGTGAACGGGGCATAGACCGAGACCTTGAGCGCGCCGAGCTCGGCCGTCGCGAGATGCCGGCCATCAGCGCCGAACACGTCGAACACGATCGCTCCGCGTGCGTCGGTGTGGCGGACCCAAAGTCGTCCTTCAGGATCGACGTTGAGCCGGTCGATCATCGGCTTCGTCTTCGGGATCCGGCCGAAGTCGAGTCCGGTCGGGCCCTTCTCCTCGATGATCGCGATGACGGAGTCGCGTTCGAACGGCGTCACCGGGACCGCTGGCGTCGATTTCGCGATTCGCACCGTATCCCGCCCCCCGACCGAGATCCGCATCACCTCGAATCGTGCCGAGTTCGACACACACCAGACCTCGCCCGCAGGGCCGAGCGCCCAATGGGCACGCGGTGCCCACGGGATTGAGCGGTAGCTCATGCCATTCGTGTGGCGAGTGATCCACGTGCCCGACTCCGCGAACTCACGCGTACCGCATTCGGGCGCGATGCCGATCGTGTCGACCTTCGACATGTCCGTGTGATATCCGAGGATGCCGCGCCGGCGGCCTTGGCCGGCCTCGACGAGGCAATCGATGTCGAGGATCCGACCCTTATCATCGAACTGCGGCTCCCACGCGCCTTGGGAGTAGCAGTAGCCCATCGGCCAAGACTTCTCGAACGCGCCGTCGGCGTCGAACCGCGAGAAGCGGCCGTTCGCGGCGTCGCGCATCCACAGTTTCCCGTCGCGGGCGAACGCGATGCCCTCGGCGTTGCGCAGCTCGCCGGGGCCGGAGCCGACGCGCCCGATCGTCTTGACGTACTTGCCATCGGGGCCGAACACTCGGATGTCCTGCGTCGAGTGTTCGTAGATATGGACGCGCCCACGCGCATCGACGGCGATCGACTTCACCCAACTGAAGCTCGTCGGTCCCTCGTCGGCTCCGCCGATGCGGAGCGTCTCGGTGAGCGTCCATCGGGTCTGTGCGCCGACGTTCGACACGGCCGTGAGGACGAGGGCCAGCAGCAGCGCGAAGAGGGAACGGGGCATCGGTTCGCTCCTGAGAGGATATGCCTGACGTGGGCAGCGGGCGACCGGGGATCGCCAGCGCGTGGTCGCCGCGCCGCGTAAACTTGGAGGAACTCGTACCTTCCCGCGATCCACCCACTGCAGGAGCGCCATCCGTGCACCGTTCGCATCGCGCGCTGCTCATCCTCCCGTTCGTCGCCGCGCTCGCCGGCGCGCAGTCTGCGCCCTCTCTCAATCGCTACGGCAATCCACCGACCGTCGCACCCGCGCCGACCACGCCCGAGATCAGCGTCCGCGATCTCCAGATCCGCCTCTATCAGTTCGCCGACGACTCGATGCAGGGCCGGCAGGTCGGCCGCGTCGGCAACAAGAAGGGCACCGACTACATCGCCGCCGAGGTCGCGCGGCTCGGACTCGTGCCGGCGGGTGACAACGGCTCCTACTTCCAGGTGCTGCCCTATCACCTGCGGAAGTTCACGGCGAGCTCACGGCTCACGGTGAACGGCAACCCCCTGCGCTGGAACGAGGATTTCGTCGCGGTGCCCGGGCAGCGCGCACCGCGCCCGATCGTCGGTGCGTCGGTGATCTTCGGTGGCACCGCGGGCGATACGACGACGCAGATCTCGGCCGCCGAGGCGGCGGGGAAGTTCGTCGTGCTCATGCCGGCGCCGGGACGCCGCGGGGTCGGCGGCCGTGGGGGACCAGTCGCGTTCGGCGGCCGTCGCGGGCCGGCGGCGCCCGATCGCTTCGCGAACGCGGCCGCCGTCGCGACGATCGATCTCGACGACCTCTCGATCGCGGAGCGCGTCGCGATCAACGAGCCGACGGTCGCGACGCAGGCGTTCGTGCCGCGCGGCGGCGCATCCGCCGCGCCCCGCACGGCGGCGGACTCGCTCGCGATGCTCCAGGCGCAGCTCGCGCAGCTCCAGCCGGCGGCGCAACTGCGCATCACGCGCGCGGCGGCGGCACAGCTCTTCTCGCGTGCGCGCGTCGACAGTCTGCCCAAGGGTCTGATGGGCGGCACCGTCAACGCGTCGCTCGAGTTCGTCGAGCTGCCGACCGAGTGGGGGCGCAACGTCGTCGCGATCGTGCCCGGCTCCGACCCGGTGCTGCGCAACCAGTATGTGATCGTCGGCGCGCACAACGACCACGTCGGCATCACGACGCCGGTCGACAAGGACTCGCTCAAGGCGTTCAACGACCAGCGCATCCGCTGGATGATCGCGAACGGCATGAAGCAGCCGACGATCGACGTCATCGGCCAGTTCAAGGTGAACATGGACAGCATCCGCCGCGTGCATCCGACGCCGCGGCTCGACTCGATCAACAACGGTGCCGACGATGACGGCTCGGGCTCGATGGCGGTGCTCGAGATCGCCGAGGCCGTCGCGGCGATGCCCGTCAAGCCGAAGCGCTCGACGCTGTTCATCTGGCATACTGGGGAGGAAGGCGGTCTCATCGGCTCGGCGTACTTCGCGCGCAACCCGACGGTGCCGATCGACTCGATCGTCGCCGCGATCAACATCGACATGATCGGCCGCGGGCGCGCCGAGGACCTGCCGGGCGGCGGCGACGACTTCCTCGGCGTCATCGGGTCGTTCTTCGACTCGAAGGACCTCGGCGATGCCGTCCAGGCGGTGAACACGAAGCAGCCGCGTCCGCTCGCGCTTGACTACAAGTTCGACGAGCCGATCGACTGGAACGGCTACAACAACCTTTACGGCCGCTCGGATCACATCAACTACGCGCGCGAGGGCGTGCCGATCGCGTTCTTCTTCACCGGGCTGCACGGTGACTATCACCAGCGCAGCGACGAGCCCGAGTTCATCGACTATCCGCACTACAACCGGATCGCGAACTTCCTGCGCGACCTCACGGTCGAGGTCGGGAACGGCCCGCGGCCGCGGCTCAACGGCACGAAGCCGATGAAGCCGAAGCCGGTGCCGTGAGCGGAGTCCAACCAACCTGACGGAGCGAACGATCATGGCATCTCGCCGCGCCTTCCTCTCTGCCGCCGGCTCGATGGGCGCCGCACTTGCGCTCGGCTCGCGCCCTCTCGAGGCACTCGATGGTGCGGACGTCGATCTCCAGCAAGAGTCCCTGCCGCCGGCGATCCGCGCGCTCACGCCGATGAAGGACGGCGTCGTGCCGATCTCGGTTGCCGAGCGGCAGGGCCGCATCGAGAAGGCACGTCGCCTGCTGCGTGAGCAGGGCGCCGATGCGCTCATGCTGACCGGCGGCACGTCGATGGTCTACTTCACCGGCATCCGGTGGGGCATCAGCGAGCGGTTGCTCGCGGCGTTCATCCCCGTCGCCGGCAAGCCCTTCCTCGTGACGCCGAAGTTCGAAGAGGAGCGCGCGATGGAGCAGGTCGCCAACGGCCCGATGGTCGACGGCGCCGACGTGCTCGCGTGGGAGGAGGATGAGGATCCGTATGCGCTGATCGCGAGCGGACTCCGCGCGCGCGGACTCTCGACCGCGAAGGTCGCGGTCGAGGAGACGGTGCGCTTCCAGTTCAGCTACGGCACCAGTCGGCTCGCGAGCGTCGAACTCGTGGACGCCGATGGACGAGGCAAACAGCGGATTCTGCTCC
>CAYSAR010000214.1:0-4233 GCA_964428985.1 uncultured Gemmatimonadaceae bacterium
CTCGCGAACATCCTCGACGCGATCGACCGCACGCAGAACGTGCAGCTGCGGCCGCTGCTCGAGGCGGCGGCCGAACGGCTCGCGCAGTCGAACACCGGCGAGCTCGTGAAGCTCGTGAAGCACGCGAAGCCGGCGGTCGCACGCGAGGCGATCCGTCGCGCCGGCGCGATGCGCACCGCGGCCGCCGTGCCGTCGCTCGCCGAGGTGCTCACGAGCGGCGCCGCCGAACGGCCGATGCGCGCGGCGGTCGTGACGGCGCTGACCGACATCGGCACGCCGGGCGCGCTCTCGGCGCTCGAGATCGCGCTCAACGACCCCGAGCGCGACATCCGCATCGCGGCGATCCGCGCGTTGACGGCGCGCACGCACCGGCCGGCGCTCGCGAAGGTCGAGGCGCTCGTGAAGGGCAAGGAGGCGCGCGAGGCCGACCGCACCGAGCGCCTCGCGCTGTTCGAACTCTACGGCCTGCTCTGCGGCGACGCCGTCGTGCAGCTGCTCGACGGCATCCTCAACGCGAAGGGCGGGTGGCTCTCGCGCAAGGAGGACCCGGAGCTGCGTGCCTGCGCGGCGATCGCGCTGGGGAAGGTGAACACGGCCGCCTCGCGCGCCGCGCTCCAGCGTGCGTCGGGGGAGAAGGACATCATCGTGCGCAACGCGGTGAGCCGCGCGCTGCGCGGGGGACCGGCCGCATGACGACCCCCCCGAGCGGCGGCACCCCGCCGGGCGCACGCCCGTCGGTCGTCACGCGGAACACGCAGGCCGCCGCCACGACCGGCCTCGGCGAGGGCACGGTGCGCAAGATCGGACGCACCTGGGTGCTCGGCTTCTACGTCGCGCTCCGCAACCTGAAGATGTACCCGGTCGAGAACGCCGTCGTGCAGAAGGCGCTCGAGGAGCTCACGTCGCTCTCGGGCGAGCTCATCGCCGGCGACGGCGAGTGCGAGTTCCGGCTCGCGGGCGAGTTCCTGTTCCTGAACTCGACGCGCATGAAGCTCGACCTCGACAACTACACGAGCTTCTCGTACATCCTCGGCCGCTGCCGCGACGCCGGTGTGGGACTGATCCGCTTCCATGAGCGGCCGAGCGTGCGCGACTGGACGATCCTGCTCTCGTTCCTCTCGTCGCCGCAGGGGAAGACGCCGGCCGACCGGTTCGACGTGCTCGTCAAGCGCCTCGCCGACACGAACGTCCACGTGTTCGAGGTGTTGCCGCCGGTCGAGAGCGCCGACGAGCCCGCCGACGCCGGCGAGGCGAAGGAGCGCGCGAAGCGCACGTACCAGCAGTCGGTGTCGACGACGAAGGAAGTCATCAACTCGGTGCGCCTGGGGCAGAGCCCCAACATCAAGAAGATCAAGCGCGTCGTGCAGGGCATCGTCGACCAGATCCTGTCGGAGGAGACGTCGCTCGTCGGCCTCACGACGATCCGTGACTACGACGACTACACGTTCACGCACTGCGTCAACGTCTGCATCTTCTCGGTCGCGTTGGGCCGGCGCCTCGGCTTGACGCGCCTCCAGCTGTACGACCTCGGCTTCGCGGCGCTCTTCCACGACATCGGCAAGTCGCGCGTGCCGATCGAGGTGATCCAGAAGCCGGACATGCTGACCGAGGACGAGTGGCGGCTCGTCGCGGCGCACCCGTGGCTCGGCGTGCTCGCGCTCTTCCAGTTGCGCGAGCACGCGGAGTTCCCGTACCGCGCGATGCTGGTCGCGTACCAGCACCACATGAAGCGCGACCTCACGGGGTACCCACGGTCGCTGCGCATGCAGGACATGACGTTCTACAGCAAGATCGTCGCGGTGGCGGACGCCTTCGACGCGGCGACGACGCGGCGCGTGTACATGTCGGAGCCGCTGGACCCGGCGGTCGTGCTCCAGGAGATGCGCGACAACCCGCGGCGCGGCATGGACCCGGTGATCGTGAAGGCGTTCGTCGCGCTGCTCGGCATCTTCCCGGTGGGCACGCTCGTCATCCTCGACACGTTCGAGCTCGCGATCGTGCATTCGGCGAACCCGCTGCCGGACATGATCTCGCGGCCGATCGTGCGCGTCGTGAGCGACGCGGTCGGCAACATCGTGCACCCCGGGCACCTGCTGGACCTCGCCGAGCGCGACGAGGCGGGGAACTTCCTGCACACGATCATCAAGACCGCGGACCCGGAGCGCTACGGCATCCGCGTCGGTGACTACTTCCTCTGAGCGACGTGTCGCGCCTGTCCGGGCACCTCGCGGCGCTGCGCGCGTCCGGCCGACGCGCCCTCGTCTGCTACATCACCGCTGGGCATCCCGATCGCGCCGCCTCGCTGCGGCTCTTGCGCGAGTTGCCAGCCGCGGGGTGCGACGTCCTCGAGGTCGGCGTGCCGTTCTCCGACCCGCTCGCCGACGGTCCGGTCATCCAGGCGAGCTCGCAGCGCGCGCTGGAGCAAGGGATGACGCTCGACGGCGCCCTCGAGCTCGTGCGCGAGGCGCGCGCCTCGGTGCCGATCGTGCTGTTCTCGTACCTGAACCCGCTGCTCGCCGCCGGGCCGCAGGTGCTCGCGCGTGCGCACGACGCGGGCGTGCATGGCGTGCTCGTCACCGACCTCCCCGTGGGCGCGGACCCCGAGCGCGAGGCGTGGATCGGCGACGGGCCGCTCGAGTTCGTCCGCCTCGTCGCCCCGACGACGCCGGCCGAACGCATGGCGCTCATCGCCCGGCATGGGAGCGGGTTCGTCTACCTCATCAGCCGACTCGGCGTGACCGGCGTGCAGGAGACGCTCGCGGCGGATCTCCCCGCGTCGGTCGCGCGGCTGCGCGCGTCGTGCGACCTGCCCATCTGCGTCGGGTTCGGCATCTCGCGCCCCGAGCACGCGCGGGCGGTCGGGGCGATCGCCGACGGCATCGTCGTCGGGAGCGCGCTCGTCCGCGCGGCCGGCGAATCGGTGGACGCGGCGCTCGCGCTCATGCGTTCGTTACGCGAGGCCCTCGATCAGGCGTCCTCTTGATGTCATGGTGACATCCACATGAGGCGCCTCCTCGCCATCAATCGCGTCGCGATGCCGTTCATGGGCAGCGCGCTGCTCGTCGCGCTCGTGCTCGTCGACGGCATGTGGGTGACGAAGATCGGCTGGCTGACGCTGCTCCTCGTCGCGACGGTGGGCCTGCGGCGGTACCAGCTCACGGTCACGAAGTACGCGGCGGTCCACCTGCTCGGCATGCTCGTCGTCGGCGGGACGCTCTTCTTCGGGGTGACCGTCACGGCGCTCGCGCTCTCGGGTGGCATCTACTTCGCCGATTGGCTCTGGCTGCGGCGGGGCCAGCTGCCGGCGTGGATCAACGCGTCGCGCGAGGTCGTCGCGCTCGTCGCCGCGTTCGGCTGGTATGCCTGGGCGCATGGCCCGCTCGGCGCCGACGCCTCGGTGCTCGCCGCCGACCTCATCCCGGCCGTCGCGCTCTTCGTCTTCGCGCACTTCATCTTCAGCAAGGGCCTCTACTACTTCTCGCTGCTGCTGCGCGCGAAGCTCTCGCCGGAGGAGCGCGCGCTCATCCTGCGCTACGAGGTCATCGCGGCGGGCGCCGGCGCCTCGGCGCTCGCGCTGCTGACGCTCTCGGTCTCGTTCCTCGGCGCGGTCGGCGCGTCGGTCGTCTTCGTCGTGCTCGCGTTCGCGGGGCTCTTGCTCAAGCGCATCCTCGAGGAGTCGATCGCCGCCGAGGAGCTCAACACCGTGCTCGCGATGGAGCTCGTCGTCGTGTCCGACGCGGGCCTCGGGGAGGCGATCGCGCGCATCGAGCAGCTCGCGCAGCGCCTCCTCGACTGGCGGGAGCTCCGCGTGCTGCGCGCCGTGCGCGAGGAGGACGGCCGCCTGGCGCCCCGGCTCATCTACCGGTCGGGCGCCGGCCTGCTCGACGGCTCGGAGCCGGCGCCACCGGAGGGCGCGGCGCTCCGGAAGGAAGTCATCGAGACCGGCCAGTCGATCATCCTCGCCGACGCGAACCGCGACCCGCGCGTGACGCGCCCGGTGCCGACCGCCGCCTCGCGCGCCGTCGTGCCGCTGCGCTTCGGCGACCGGCTCATCGGCGTGCTCGAGCTCGACACGCACAAGCGCGGCGCGTACGGCGCGAAGGAGTCGATGCTGATCCGGCGCGTCGCGAACCAGCTCGCGACCACGATCCACATCCTCGACCTGCGCAACCCGCTGCTCGCGACGGTCGACCGGCTCGCGCGCGAGCTCGAGACGCTCACGCTCTCGGCGCG
>CAYSAR010000215.1:0-4229 GCA_964428985.1 uncultured Gemmatimonadaceae bacterium
TGCGATAGCGCATCGACGCGCCCGCCGTCATGTGAGCCGCTCCAGCACACCGGTGATGAGCGCCGTCAGCCGCGGCTCGGCCTCGCCCGCGACGGCGAGAATCCGCTCGAGCGATGCCGGCTCGAGCGTCTCGGGGACGCATTGGTCGGTGATGATCGAGCAGCCGAGCACGCGCATCCCCATTTGTACCGCGACGATCACCTCGGGGACGGTCGACATGCCGACGACGTCCGCACCGAGGCGCCTCAGCATGCGATACTCGGCGCGTGTCTCGAGGTTCGGTCCGGCGACCGCGACGTAGACGCCCTCGCGCACCGTGAACCCGCGCAACGCCGCGACGTCGCGCGCGGTCGCGCGCAGCGCTTCATCATACGGCGCGCTCATGTCGGGGAACCGCGCGCCCATCGACTCGTCGTGCGGACCGATGAGCGGGTTGTCGCCGAGCAGGTTGATGTGGTCGGCGATGAGCATGAGGTCGCCGGGCGCCCACTCAGGCACCATGCCGCCGCACGCATTGGAAACGACGAGCACGCCCGCGCCGAGCGCGCGCATCACGCGCACGGGGAAGGTCACCTGCCGTAGCGAGTAGCCCTCGTATGCGTGGAAGCGCCCCTGCATCGCGACGACGCGCCGACCCCCGAGTATCCCGAGCAGCAGGCGCCCGTGGTGCGACTCGACCGTCGAGAGCGGGAAGCCAGGGATCTCGGCGTAGTCGATCGCGGCCTCGACCGTCATCGCGCGCGCGAGGCCGCCAAGGCCCGTGCCGAGGATGATCGCGACGTCCGGAACAAGCGCCGTGCGCGCGCGCACCGCCGCGACCGCGCCCGCGATCGCCGCGGCGGAGTGATCGTCGCCGGTCACCGGCGCGTCCGCGGAAGGTCGAACCGTCGTCAACACCGCGTGGACTCAGCCCGTCGAGGAGGGCGGGACGACGGGCATGCCGCCAAGTGCGGGCGCCGCGTTCGAGCCCGGGATCGCCGAGGGGCCAGAGGGCGGCTCGACGCTCGCCGGCGGCGGCGCCTTCTCCGCGGCGTTCGCCTCGGCGAGGTGGCGTTCGGCGAGGATGCGCAGCTGCGCGAGGTAACCGCGGCGCGCGCGATCGAGCCGTTCGATCTCGGCACGCAACGCCGCGACCTGTGCCTTTCCCCCCTCGAGGATGCGTTCGGCCTCGAGATGCGCTTCGCGGATGATGAGGTCGGCCTCCTGCGACGCCTGCGCCTTCACCTCCCCGCGCAACTGCTGCGCGCTGACGAGCGCGTCGTTCAAGGCCTTGTCGCGCTCGCGGAACGCCCGCAGCTGTTCGTGGAAACCACGCGCCTTCGCCTCGAGCTCTTGGTTGAGCCGCGCAAGTCGCTCGAGCTCGTCGGCGACCTGATCGCGGAACTGGTCGACACGCGCCTTGTCGTAGCCGCGAAGCGCCGAGCCGAACTCGTAGCGCCGCGCGTCCACCGCGGTGAAGTGGAAGGCGTCTTCCGATTCCATCACTCAGCTCCTTGATCCGAAGAGGACCGTGCCCAGGCGCACGATCGTCGCTCCTTCCTCGACCGCCACTTCGTAGTCCCCCGACATCCCCATCGAGAGCTCCCGCGCGTCGTGCCCCGCGCGGCGCAACGCCTCGCGCGCCGCGCGCGCGCCCGCGAACACCGTGCGCAGCGTGCGCTCGTGGGCATCGAGCGGCGCCATCGTCATCACGCCGCGCACCTCGACGCCACGCGCCTCGTGCAACCGCGCCGCCAGCGCATCCATCTCCGCCGGCGCGAACCCGCCCTTCGACGCCTCGCCCGACACGTTCACCTGCACGAGCACGGGGATCGGCGATATCTCGCGCCCAACCTTGTCCGCCGCCGCGACGATGCTCTCGCGATCCAGCGCGTGGAACAGCGTGAACCGGGGGAGCGCCTTCGCCTTGTTCGACTGGAGGTGACCGATGAGATGCCACCGCACCTGCGATCCGACGCTCGCGCTCACGGCATCCTGCTTCCGCACCGCTTCCTGCACCTTGTTCTCGCCGATATCGACGATGCCGGCGGCGACCGCCGCTTCCACCGCCTCCGGTCCATGCGTCTTCGTCACCGCGACGATCCGCACGTCCTGACCATGTCCGCCGCGCGCCGCCGCCGCGGCGACGAGCCCGCGTACCTCGGCGACGCGTGACGCAAGGTCCGGAAACCGCATAGCTGCCGAAATTACCGGAGGTTACGCCCTCGCGAAAGTGAGCGAGTGGCGGCTGGCGACGCGCCGCCGACACCGTCGCGCGCATGATGTCGGACGGCAATCATGGCGACTGCTAACGTCCGCCGCCGTTCCCCTCGCGCGCGAGCAGGAACGTACGGAGTTCGCGCTCGGTGGCGACCCGCCGCAATGCGCCATCGACGACGACCGATACGACCTCGCGCTCCTCCGACACCACGACAACGACGGCGTCCGTCTCCTCGGTGAGGCCGACGGCCGCGCGGTGGCGCGTGCCGAAGTTGCGCTCGAGCGGCGCCGACGAGAGCGGCAGGATGCACCCCGCGCCGATCATCTGGTCGCCACGCACGATCACCGCACCGTCATGGAGCGGCGACGAGGGCGCAAAGAGCGCGACGAGGAGCTCGGCGTTGAGCGTCGCCGCGAGCGGTGTACCGGTCTGGAGCAGTGGCCTGAGCGAGACGCCCCGTTCGACGGCGACGATCGCGCCCCAGCCGCGGCGGGCGAGGCGGAACGCGGCGTCGGCGACGACGCCGGCCGCATCGGTGCTCGCTTGGTCGCGGCGCATGAGCCAGCCGAGTCGCCGGCGACCGAGGTTCGCGAGGAACGCGCGCAGCTCGGGCTGGAAGATCACGAGCGCGGCGAACGCGCCGTAGGTGAACGCGAGGCCAAGGAGCCACGTGACCATCGTGAAGCGCAGCACCCACGCCGCGGCGTAGGCGAGCACGAGCAGCACGATGCCGCCGAGCATCTGCAGCGCCCGCGTGCCGCTGATGAGCAGCAGGCCGCGGTAGAACGCATACGCGACGAGCGCGATCTCGACGAGATCGCGCCAGCCGAAGGGGACAAAGGAATCTTGCACGCGCGCCGGGACGACCGGTCAGTGCGCGGCGCCGGCGAAACCGGAGGCGCCGCGCACCGGGCGCGACGCGCTCACGCCGGCGAGGGCTCGGGGCCGCCCAGCAGCGGCGGCACGCGACGCGGCTCCAGCGGGCTGGCGACCGGCGTCCCCGCCGGAAGCGCGCTCGGCGGATCCTGACGCGGCGGCAACTGCTCCCCCTTCTCCAGCAGAGCGATGTCCTCGCGCGTCAGCGTCTCGCGTTCGAGCAGCGCCTGCGCGATGGTCTCGAGGAGGTCGCGATGCGTCGTCAGCGTGTCCGTCGCGCGGTTGTACGCCTCGTTGATGACGCGCGAGACCTCGTCATCGACCTGCTGTGCCGTGCGCTCCGAGACCTGGCGACGACTCGTGAGCTCGCGGCCGAGGAAGACCTCCTGCTCGTTGTCGCCGACAAGGATGGGGCCGATGGCGTCGGAGAGTCCCCACTGCGAGACATAGCGACGCGCGAGGCTCGTCGCCTTCTGGATGTCGCTCGACGCACCGGTCGTCACGCGGTCCCGGCCGAAGATGAGCTCCTCCGCCACGCGACCGCCGTAGAGCATCGTCAGCCGCGCCTCGAGCTGCTCGCGCGTCGTGCTCACGCGGTCGTCCTCGGGGAGCGTGAACGCGAGACCGAGCGCGCGACCGCGCGGGACGATCGTGACCTTGTGCAGCGGGTCGTTGCCCTTCACGTGGATCGCGCACACCGCGTGCCCGGCCTCGTGATAGGCCGTGAGGCGGCGCTCGTCCTCCTTCATGACGAGCGACTTGCGCTCGGCCCCGAGCATCACGCGGTCCTTCGCGTCCTCGAAGTCGATCATGTAGATCTTCTCGTGGTTGCGGCGCGCGGCGAGCAGCGCCCCCTCGTTCACGAGGTTCGCGAGGTCGGCGCCGGCCATGCCGGGCGTGCTGCGCGCGAGACGGTGGATGTCGACGTCGTCGGCGAGCGGCTTGTTGCGAATATGGACCTTGAGGATCCCCTCGCGACCGCGCAGGTCGGGCGCGTCGACGACGATCTGCCGGTCGAAGCGACCGGGCCGCAGCAGCGCCGGGTCGAGGACGTCGGGACGGTTCGTCGCGGCGATGAGGATGACCCCATCGTTCGATTCGAAGCCGTCCATCTCGACGAGCAGCTGGTTGAGCGTCTGCTCGCGCTCGTCGT
>CAYSAR010000216.1:0-4223 GCA_964428985.1 uncultured Gemmatimonadaceae bacterium
CCGGGGAAGCTCGGTCCGATCGCGTGGGTCTACGCCGAGATCGCGCGCGTGCTCGCCGAGCATGAGCGCGTACACATCCTCTGCCACGACGAAGCGACGGAGGAGCAGGCATGGCATTGCCTCCGCATGCACGAGGTGCGGCAGTCGCGCCTCCACCTGCACGTCTGCCCGAACGACCGCGTGTGGCTACGTGACTCTGGCCCGACCGGCGTGCACACCGCCGACGGCAGCGTGGCGCTCGTCAACTGGGATTTCAACGCGTGGGCGAAGTACGACAACTTCGCGCGCGACCGCATGATCGGCACGTTCATCGCCGATCACACCGGCCTCGCGCTGCACCAGCCGGTGCGCTCCGACCCCGCCGGCGCGGGCCATCGCCTCGTGCTCGAGGGCGGCGGCATCGAGACGGACGGCCGCGGCACGATGCTCGTCACGGAGGAGTGGCTCCTCTCCGACATACAGGTCCGCAACCCCGGCATGGACCGCGCCGACTACGAGGCGGCCTTCGCGCGCGAGCTCGGCATCACGAAGACGATCTGGCTCGGGGAGGGGTGCGTCGGCGACGACACCCACGGGCACATCGACGACATCGCGCGGTTCGTGGCGCCGGGCGTGCTCGTCATCGCGCATGAGGAGGACCCGGCCGACGAGAACCATCGGCGCTCGGCCGACAACCTGCGCCGGATCGAGGGCGCGACCGACGCCGCCGGCGAGCCGATCCGCGTCGTGACGCTCCCCTACCCCCGTCCCGTCGTGATGGATGGGACGCGGCTGCCGGCGAGCTATGCCAACTTCTACATCGCGAACGGGGTCGTGATCGTCCCGACGTTCAACGACCCGAACGACCGCGTCGCGCTGAACACTCTGGCCGAGTCGCTGCCGGGGCGACAGGTTGTTGGCATCCACGCCGTCGACCTCGTCTGGGGGCTCGGCACGCTCCACTGCCTCACGCAGCAGCAACCGGCGGCCCGGGGCCGCAGGGGAACGAGCAAGGGATGACCTCACCCTCAGGGGCCGATCCACTGCGGGACCTGCTGCACGCGCGCCTGGGCGCGCACTATGAGATCGAGCGCCTGCTCGGCCAAGGTGGCATGGGCAGCGTTTATCTCGCGCGCGACAAGACGCTCGACCGTCCGGTCGCGATCAAGGTCATCGGCGGCGACGTCACGACCAACGCGCAGCTGCGCGAGCGCTTCCTGCTCGAGGCGCGCACGGTCGCGAAGATGCGCCACCCGAACCTCGTCGCCGTGTACAGCGCCGGCGACGCCGACGGCCTGCTCTACTTCGTCATGGAGTACGTGCCGGGCGAGTCGCTGCGCGACCTGCTGACGCGCGAGGGGAAGGTCGAGAAGGGTCGCGCCGAGCGCATCCTGCACGAGATGTCGCTCGCGCTCGACTACGCGCATGCGAACGGCATCGTGCACCGCGACGTCAAGCCGGAGAACATCCTGCTCGACCGGGAGACCGGCCGCGCGATGCTCACCGACTTCGGCGTCGCGCGCGCCCTCGAGGGC
Organism: uncultured Gemmatimonadaceae bacterium; assembly: GCA_964428985.1. Lineage (GTDB taxonomy): Bacteria > Gemmatimonadota > Gemmatimonadetes > Gemmatimonadales > Gemmatimonadaceae > Pseudogemmatithrix. The sequence continues at coordinate 1,515 of CAYSAR010000216.1, forward strand.
GACGGCCGCATGACCGGCACCGGCCTCATCCTCGGCTCGCCGCGCTACATGAGCCCCGAGCAGGCCTCGGGCGAGACGACGCTCGACGGCCGCAGCGACCTCTATTCGCTCGCGCTCGTCGGCTACGAGATGTTCACCGGGAAGCCGGTCGTCGAGAGCGGCAACATCGCCGGCATGCTCGTGAAGCACCTGACGGAGACCCCGAAGCCCCTCGCCGAGGCCGCGATCGACGTGCCCGAAGGCGCGGCGACGGCGATCGCCCGCGCGCTCGCGAAGGATCGCGACCAGCGCTGGGCGAGCGGCCGCGAGATGGCCGAGGTGATCGGCATGGCGTGGACGCCGGGCGGGATCACGCCGGGCGGCGGTACGCGGGCCGGTATCGCCGGCGCGAGCGCTCGGGGCGTCGCCGCGGCGCGCCGTGCGCGCAACGCGCGCATCGGCATCGCCGCCGTCGCCGTCGTTGCGCTCGCGGCGGTCGGCGCCTGGTTCCTGAACCGCGACCGGAGCGACCCGCGCAAGTCGTACGCGGTCGTGCCGTTCGACATCCAGACCGGGAACAGCGACGTCCAGTGGCTGCGCGACGGCGCGGTCAACATGCTCACGATGGCCCTCGGCCAGTGGCAGGACCTCACCGTCGCCGACTATGAGCGCACATTGGCGCTCGTGCGCGAGCAGGACCTCGAGGACCGGCGCGTCGATCTGGCGGCGGCGCGGCGCGTCGCCGCGAAGGCGGGCGCCGGCACCGTCGTCATGGGGCTCGTGACGACGACGGGCGACTCGATGCACGTGCAGGCGACGCTCTACGACGTGGAGTCGGGCGCCGCGCTCCCCGACCGCACGCGTCGGCTCTCGACGACGATTTCCGCCGACCCGCGTCCGCTCTTCGACGAACTCGCCCGCTACCTGCTCGACGTCGCCGGCGGCAGCGCCTCGGCGTCGGTCGAACTCGCGCGCGCGACGACGAGCAGCATCGAGGCGTACCGCGCCTATCTCGACGGCGTGCGGTTGCTCAACTCGTGGCGGCTGCGTCAAGCCGACTCGGCGTTCCGCGTCGCGATCCGCGAGGACTCGACGTTCGCGCTCGCCTGGCACAAGCGCGCGCTCGCGCTCGGCTGGGGCGACGCGACGAGCGACGACTATCTCTTGGTCGCGAACCGGGCGGCCGAGCTCGCGGAACGCCTTCCCCCGCGTGAGCAGGCGCTCGTGCACGGGCACCGCGCGCTCGCGGTCGCGCTGCGGTCCACCCAGCAAGGCGACTCGGTCACGCGCGAGCGCTACCAAGATGCGAAGCGGATCTTCTCCAACCTGCTCGCGACCGACTCGATGGTCGCCGAGGCGTGGTACGGCCTCGCTGACGCGTACTTCCACGACTTCACGCAGCAGGATTCGCTGCCGCAGGTGCTCGACCGCGTCAACAACTCCCTGCGCGGGTTCCATCGAACGCTCGCGCTGGACTCGACGTTCCACCTTGCGTACTCGCACCTGCTCCAGTTCTACACGGGCTTCTCGGCGCCGGGGAACCCGCTCGTGATCGACGGCGACTCGGTGATCTTCTACGGGGACACGGCGGCGCTCCGGCGTGCGGGGGGCGTCGAGCGCATCAACGAGCTGCGTCAACAGACCGCCGCGACGGGACTCCAGCTCGCGCGCGGATGGGTGAAGGCCGACGCCGACGCCGTCCCGCCGTACGTGACGCTCGCGAACATGTATGCGGCGTCGGCCGAGATCGACTCGGCGGTCGCGGTCATGGACCGCGGCCTCGCGCGGCCGGCGCTGCGCGACCAACCGAACATGAAGTTGCTCGCGTCGGTGTTCCAACTGCTCGCGGGCGACGCGCGGGCGGTTGCGACGATGCGCGAGGCCACCACCGACGTTCCGCTCGCGCGCTACCGGGAGTCGGGGACGAACGAACGCCTCGGCGCCCTCTCCGGCGCGATGGCGGTCGCGGCGGCGTCGGGGAGCATGGACGAGGTGCGGCGCGTCGCTGACTTGTGGGTTCGCATCGACTCAATCGTTCCGTTCGACGGAACGCGCATGCGCCCAATCCTCGACTGGGCGGCACTCGGCGCGGAGATCGCGCTCACGGGAAGGGTGACGCCAGCGCAGCGCCGGCAGCTGCGCGCGGGCATCCAGCGATCGGACAGCGGCGCCGCCGGGGTCGCGTTGCAGATGCGCCAGGTACTGGGACCGGTCGTGATGTCGGCGTACCTCGCGACCCGGGACACCGCCTATTCCGCCGCGATCCGACGGTGGAACCCGAACGTTCGCCACACCGACCTCGACGCCCTCGAGGCGATCCAGCTCGGCGACACGGCCGCGGCGCGTGCGATCGTCGCGGCGTACGCGCCCGCGGACAGCCTGCGCAACTCGCGCTTCTCGTTCGGCGGCCTGCGCACGATCGCGCGTGCCGAGGCGATGCTCGCGCTCGGCGACACGACGAAGGCACTCGCGTACTTCGAGGCGCTCGGCAGCGAGCGTTTCAACCTGACGTTCATCGAACCGTCGATCGGCGCCTACGTGCGCACCTTCGCCGCCCGCGCGCGCATCTATGAGGACCGCGGCGAGGTCGCGAAGGCGATCTCGGCGTGGGAGGAATACCTCCGCCGGTTCGAGTTCGCGGACGAGACGGTGGAGGCCGAGATGGCGGAAGGACGCGCCGCCCTGCGCCGGTTGCGTGAGGCGCGTCACTGACGCAGTTCGCCGGCGGTG
>CAYSAR010000217.1:0-4218 GCA_964428985.1 uncultured Gemmatimonadaceae bacterium
GCCCGGTCGCGAGATCGAGCTCGGTGTGGTGGAGTGCCTGCGAGATCCATCCCGGCATCCCGCTGACCAACTGCGTGAGGTGCCCGATCGAGAACGACTTCGGGTGCGGCTTCCACTCCGCCTTCTCGGCGGGCACGCGCTCGATCAGCCGTCGCGTCGTCGCCATCTCGGCATCGAACTCGGCGATCGGGATCACGGGGGAGTTCATCGCGGTCTCCGGGAGGAACGGGTTCGCGGGCCGCGCCCGGTCAGGCGACCTTCGCCTCGAGGTCGGGGAAGCGGAGCGAGAGCGCGTCGCCCGCGGGGATACCTGCCCAGCGCTCGAAAAGTTCGGCGCGCAGCGCGCGGATCGCCGCGAGCCGCGCGTCGGTGAATCGCTCGGCGAACGGCGCCAGTTCCGGCGCCGCCGCCATGATCTGCGACGCGAAGGTCGCGGCGTCCCATCGACTGCCCGTGCCACGCTCGACGTCCATGAGACCGACGAGGCGCTCGACGAACGCCCCCTCGTGACCGATCGGTCCGCGACGTCCCTTGCCCGTCGTGTCCTCGATGTCCCACCCCTGCGCGACGAGCCCGAAGAAGGCGTTCGTCGCGCCGAGCACCGATTCGACCGCGACGTGCGTGAGGTCGTGCATCGGGAAGAAGCCGGCTTGGTGGCCGCCGAGGCGCTGCCACGTGACCGAACCGTCGGCGCGCGTGCAGCGCAGCACGCTGCCGCCGTCCGTCCGCTTCACGATCTCGATCCGCAGCGTGGGGATGGTCGCCGTGGCGTCCATCCCCGCAGTCTAGAAGTCGAGGCGCATCGCCGCCAGCACCGTACGTCCCGGCTCTGGGCGGACGAACGCCGTGTTCGACGCTCCCGCATATAGCACGTGCGGTGGCGCCGATTGAGGTATGGCGCGGGTCGTCGCCGGCACCTATCGTAGCGTGCCGGGTAATCCGGACGCGTGCCGCGATGGTGTGATCGACTCCCGAGCATGAGGTCATCGATGGTCCGCTCCCGACTCCTGATCGTGGCATTCGCGTTGACGCCGTGCGTGACGTCGTTGGAGGCGCAGCTGCTCCGAGGGGTCGTGACCGACACGGCCGGCCGCCCGCTCGCCGACGCCGCCGTGCTCCTGCCCGACGTCCAGCGCCGCGCGCAGACCGACTCCCTCGGACGCTTCTCTCTCACGTCGCCGCGCGCGGGCCGGCAGACCTTGCGCGTGCTGCTGATCGGCTATCGCATGGTCGAGTCCCGCGTGACGCTCGACGCATCCACGCCACTCGATGTACGCGTCGCGCTCGCCCCGACGCGGCAGCTGCTCGACACGGTGCGGATCGTCGACGTCGAGGGATGCGCGCCGCACACGGTGCGGGGCTTCGAGTGCCGGCGCGACGGCGGGCGGGCGTGGTTCCGCGACGCCGGCGAGATCCGCTCGCTGAAGCCGAGTACCTGGGCCGATATGCTCGACGGGATGCCGAAGTTGCGGCGCGTGCCCGTCATGACCTCGGACGGCCTCGACTGGCGCGTCGGACCGCCGCCCGGCCGGTGCCTCATGGAGTCGTACAACGGATACGACAAGATGTGGGATGGCCACATCCGCCTCGTGGAGGAGGTCGAACTCAGTACGCGCGACGTCGTCGCGATCGAGTACTACGACGATTTCTCGAAAGTGCCGAAGGTCTACGAGCGCCTCGCCTGGCCGAAGGAAGCGGAGACCCCGTGCGCGTTGATCATCTACTGGCTGCGGCCGGGCACGCGGCGCAACGGGAACGTCCGGCCCGGGACCGTCATCACCCGCGATCCGCACGCGCCGCCGTCCCGCTCACCCTTGAAGCTGCGGCCCGTCGGCGCGACGACGACGCGCTACTGAACGCTCGTCGTCGCGGCCGCCGTCGCGGGTAGGTAGAGCGGCTCCGGCAACCGCGCGATGTAGGTGCGCTCGCCCGGCGGCATGCGGAACCGGACGCCCGCCTCCCGCCGCACCGCGCGCTCGCCGCCGGCGCTGAGTCCCGCTCGACGCAAGACCTTCGCCTCCCGCAATGCCTCTTCGCCGCTCGGATCGAGCGCGCGCGGCATGCTCGTCTCGCCGTTCGCGAGCAGGTCGACGATGTGGTCGAACGAGCGCTCGAGATGCGCGACCACCGCCGCGTCGCGCAGGGGCCAGCGGCTCCGCTCCGCCATCAGCGCCATGACGCGCTGCCACGCCCCGTTGTCGGTGACGTAGACCATGCCGCGGAAGATCCGTCGGTTCGTCGGTGTGCTGAACAGCGTCGGGCTCAGGATCCGATCGAGATGCTCGTCGGAGCGAGCATGGTCGAGCAGGATGATCTCGCGCGCGCGCCGCGCCCAGCGCTCGCCGGTGTGCGACTCGAACCGGCTCTCCCAATAGCTGTGCCCGACGCCCGACGAGCCCGAGGAGATCGCGAGCTGGTGCGGCACGAAGTAGTTGTGCGCGACGGTGTCGGCGGCGAGGTGAGCGAGGTATCCCCACGAGAACGCGCGCAGCGCGTCGTCGCGCGCGCGGTCGAGGATGTCATAGCCGACGTTCCAGGCGTGGCAGTGCCGACCGAACCGCGCGTAGCGCTTCGCGATGCTCGTGTCGGCGGCGATGCTGCCGTAGAGGAAGTCGTACGGGAACGCCTTGAGCAGCGAGGCGAGCGAGGCGGGCAGGAGCACGTCGGCGGAGCGGAGCAGCGCCTCGCCGAGCAGGATATGCGTCCCTGGCGTCCAGGCGAACGCATCGCGCGGGAAGAGCGCGATGAGCAGCAGCGCCGCGATGATCGGCATCGCTCGCGAGGCCGCGCGGGCCGTCAGTCCTTCCGCCGCAGGCGCGGCCGTTCCTTCGGCGGCGCCGACTTCTTCTTGCGGCGCCCGAGTCCCATCGCGCGCGCGCCAAGCTTGATCCCGCCCATCGTCGTGCTCGCGATCGTCGCCATCGACTCGGCGGTGTCGTTCACCCGGCCGATCAGCGCGCTCATGCGATCGACGCGGTCGGCGAGCGTCCCGACCGACTGGCGCACGCGGTGGCCCGCCTCCGTCACCGTCGCCTTGGACTCGTCGACCATCTCCTTCACGTCCTTCACGACCCCGCGCACCTCCTCGTAGGTCGTCATCGCGCTCTTCGTCATCGGCCGCAGCTCCGCGAGGAGCTCGTCGAGCTTCACCCGCATCTCGTCGGCACGCCGCTTGAGCGACGACAGCGAGAGCATCAGCACGACGAGCAGCACGAGCACGAGGATCGACACCAGCCCCGACGCCACGTAGGTGACCTGCTCGAAGGCAGTCCGCACTGGCGGCACCTGCCGCACGAAGACGGTATCGACGGCGCCCGTGAGTTGGAGAAGGAGCATCCACAATGCTCTCCAGCGTCGCTTCGGACGTCAAGGATATATTCCCCGACTATGCCCTCGCCCCAGTTCATCGTCGAAGGTGGACGCCGCCTGTCCGGCGCCATCCGACCGACCGGCAACAAGAACGCCGCGCTCCCGATCCTCTGCGCCGCCCTGCTGACCGACGAACCGGTCACGCTGCGCAACGTGCCGCGCATCCGCGACATCGAGAGCCTCGTGCTCCTCCTGCGGCAGGCCGGCGCCGCCGCCGATTGGGCGACCGACGACCCGAACACGCTGGTCCTCCACGCAAAGGCCGTGCGCGGCGACGCGCTCGACGCGGAACTGTGCAAGCGGATCCGGGCCTCCATCCTGCTCGCCGCGCCGTTGCTCGCGCGCGCCGGCGAGGTGACGCTGGCGCCGCCCGGCGGCGACGTCATCGGGCGGCGTCGGCTCGACACGCACTTCCTCGCGCTCGAGTGCCTCGGCGCCGAGCATGTCTTCGCCGACCGCATCACGTTCCGCACCGGGAAGAAGGGACTCGTCGGCGCCGACATCTTCCTCGACGAACCGAGCGTCACCGGCACCGAGAACGCGGTCATGGCTGCGGTCGCCGCGAAAGGCGGCACGGTGCTGCACAACGCGGCCTCCGAACCGCACGTCCAGGACCTCTGCCGCATGCTCGTCGCGATGGGGGCGCGCATCGACGGCATCGGCTCGAACGTGCTCACGATCGAGGGCGGCCGACCGCTGCACGGCTGCACGCACACCATCGGCCCCGACCACATCGAGGTCGGCTCCTTCGTCGGGCTCGCCGCGGTCACCCGGTCGGCGCTCCGCATCCAGGACGCCGGCGTCGCGCACCTGCGCTGCGCGGCGCTGGGCTCGGACGGCGGCCTGAGC
>CAYSAR010000218.1:0-4175 GCA_964428985.1 uncultured Gemmatimonadaceae bacterium
GTCGAGGAAGATCGTGCCGCCGTCGGCGATCTCGAACGCGCCGAGCGTCGTCGGCTGGGTGCCGCTCGCCTCGACGCCGAAGAGCTCGGAATCGAGCGACTCCGGGCGCAGCGACGCGCAGTTCACCTCGACGAACGGCTTCGTCGCTCGCGGGCTCTGCGCGTGGAGCAGCTCGGCGACGCGGCCCTTCCCCGCGCCGCTCTCGCCGAGGATCAGCGCCGTCGTACGGTCGCTCGTCGCGAGCAGCGAGAGTTGCCCCTGGAGCTCGCGCATCGCGCTCGACGAGCCGAAGACGAGATCCTTGCCGTGGCCGCGCTTGTCGGCGAGCCAACGGCTCATGCGCCGCAGCTGCGCCTTCTCGAGCGCGCGCTCGGCGGCGGCGGCGAGATGGCTCAGGTCGACCGGCTTCGTCAGGAAGTTCTCCGCGCCCTTGTGCAGTGCGTCGACGGCCATCGGCACGTCGCCGTACGCCGTCACGATGATCACGACCGGATTGTCCTCGCGGATCGCGGCGAGGACGTCGAAACCGGTCATGTCGGGGAGGCGCACGTCGAGCAGCACGAGGTCGGGACGCAGCCGTCGGTAGGCGGCGATGCCATCCGTGCCGGTATACGCCTCCGTCACGGTGTGCGTGCCGTCGTGGCGGAAGAACATCGCGAAGGCCGTGGCGATCGCTACTTCATCTTAGATGATCAGGGTGCTCGCCATGGACTCGTGTTCGCACCCGAGGGAGCCTTGGATTCGCTCATGGATACTAAGGGAAGGCGTACCTCGAAGCGCGCGCCCTGTCCGGGCTCGGAACGCACCCTGAGACTGCCGCCGTGCTCGCGCACGATGCCGTGGGAGATGCTGAGGCCTAGGCCGGTCCCGATCCCGCGCGGCTTCGTCGTATAGAACGGATTGAAGATGTGCGGAAGGTGCTCCGGCGCAATGCCGCGCCCGGAGTCGGCGACGGACACCATCAGCGAGTCCCCGTCGCGCGCCGTCCGCACGCTCACGAGCCGCTCGGGTCCGGCCTCGCCGAGCGCCTGCTCGGCGTTCGCGAGTAGGTTGAGCAGCACCTGCTGGATCTGGAAGCGGTCGGCCCAGGTCACCGGCAACCGGGGGTCGAGGTCGGTCGCGACGTCGATGCCGAGCATCCGGAACTGTGGCTGCCGCAGCGCGAGCGTCTCGCGCACGAGCTCGTTGAGGTCGGTGCGCAGCCGCTCCGGCGGGTTCTGCCGCGCGAACGTGAGCAGCTGCCCGACGATGCGGGCGGCGCGCTTCGCCTCGTGCGCGATCGACTCGGCCGCGCGACGGACCTCGGGGTCGACGATCCGCGCCTCGAGGATCTGCGAGAACGCGAGGATGCCGGTGAGCGGCGTGTTGATCTCGTGCGCGACGCCGCCGACGAGCTCGCCGAGCGCGGCGAGCTTCTCGCTGCGCACGAGCTGCTCGAGCAGGAAGCGCTCCTCGGTCACGTCGCGGGCGATCGCGAGCACGCCGGCGATGCGCCCGCGCTCGATGACCGGGGCGGTCCGCACCGCCGCGACCCCGGGGCGCCCGTCTGGCGGCGTGAAGCGCAGTTCGAGGCGCTGGCGCTCGCCGCCGAGCGTCGCGGCGAACGCGCGCCACGCGTCGGCGCGCTCGGCCGGGTCGACGAGCGTCGTGAAGTGCGCGCCGATGATCGCCGTGCGCGGACGGCCGGCGACGCGCTCGAGCGCGCGGTTCACCGACGTCACGTTGCCCTCCTCGTCCATCGTGACAATGCCGTCCTCGGCGCTCTCGACGAGCCGCGTGTAGCGCGCCTCGGCCCGCTCGAGCGCGACCGACCGCGCGCGCTCGTCGGTCACGTCGCGCCCGACGGCGAGCATGCCCTCGACGCGGTCCTTCACGCGCACCGGCGTCAGGGCGACCGACACGAGCCGGCGTGCGCCATCGGGCCGCACGATCTGGCACTCGAAGCGCTGGCGCACGCCGCGCGCCGCTTCCGCGAGGTGCGCCTCGACCGCGGGCTGGTCGGCCGGATCGACGAACGGGAGCACGCTGCGCCCGACGAGCGCCTCCCGATCGACGCCCACGAGCTCCGCAAGCGCCGCGTTCACCGACGTCAGCGTGCCATGATTGTCGATAGTGCAGATCGCGTCGGACGCGACCTCGACGAGTTCCTCGTAGCGCGCCGACGCGACGGCGCGGCTCTCACCGGGCGAGAGGACGCGCATCAGAACCGCCAGGCGCGGAAGAGGTCGACGCCGAGCTGCTGTGGCGTCGGCGCGAACCCGCGCGCGCTCGCGTTGCTCGCGCAGAGCACCTGCGACGTCGGCGGCTCGATGCCGACCGAGGCGGTGAGGCCCTGCGCGAGCACGTAGTCGAGCTTCACGCCGATCGCGTCGAGGTTCAGCGTGTTGAGGCTCCCCTGCGTGACGAGTTGCCCGACCTGGCAGAGGCCGGCGTCGAGGCGCACGAAGGCGCGATCGCCAAGCTGCTTCGCGCAACTGAACCGCGTCGCCGAGAGGATGCTGCCACCGACGTCCTGGATGCGACCGCCGTAGGCGTCGAGGCCGCCGGTCGAGACGAGCACGTCGTCGCAGATGTCGTTCGAGACCTTGCCGCCCAGGTACGTGCCGGCGGTCGAGACGAGCACGCGCGCCGCCGTCGAGGCATAGGTGCCTTGCCCGCCAGCGATCTCGTAGCTGGGCCCGCCGGTCACGAGATAGCTCACGAGGTCGGCGTTCGTCACGCGTGCCGAGTCGGGCGTCGAGAGCTCGGCCGTCGGCTCGAGCAACGTGCCGCCGATGTGCACGAGCACGCGCACGTCGGGGCGCGCGCCCTGCTGGCTGTACTGCCGCACCGTGTGGAGCGCGGTGATGTCGAGCGTCGGGTTGAGGTCGGGATCGCCGAAGAAGCGAATCTCGCCCTCCTGCACCTCGAAGCTCCGTTGCACCGGCCCGAGGTTGAGCCGATACGTGCCGCGCACCGTCTGGAGCGGCCCGTCGAGCGCGAGCTGGAGCTCGCCGGCGCGGCGCCCGCGCCGGATGCGGCTCTGCGTGATCGTCACGAAGCCGCCGAGGTTCACGTTCGCCTCGGAGGAGCGCAGCCAGACGTCGCGCCCCATCGTGATCGGCACGTTCGCGATCGTGAGGTTCTCGAGCAGCGTGCGCGGCGCGCGCGGCAGGCGCCGGTCGTCGACGATCGCCGCGGTGTCGACGATGCCGAGCCGGTCGGCGGCGTCGAGCGCGATGACGTCCTTGCTCGCGAGCTCGGGGATCGCGATGACGGCGCGGTCGGCGGTGAGCGCGCCGCGCAGCGTCGCGCCACGCCAAGGTCCGGAGAGCCGGAGGTCGCCCGAGATGTCGACGTCGGCGACGCCCGGCCGCGAGAACGCGTGGAAGGCGCGGCTCCGCCACGTGAGGTCGAGCTCGGGGTCTTCGCGGTCGCCGACCCGCACCCACCCGGCGACCGCGGCGCGGCCGCTGCGTCCTTCGGTCGACGAGGTCGCGACGATGCTGTCGACGGCGATGCTGTCGCCGGCGAAGCGCACGTCGGCGCGCACGTTGCGCCACCGCACGTCGCCGAGCGCGCCGAGCGCGAGTTGGCCGCCGCGCACGCGCAGGTCGCCGTTGAGTTCGGGGTGCCGCCAGGTGCCGCCGAGCGCGACGTCGATGGCGAGCCGCCCGCGATCGCCGCTGGTCCCGCGCGTGAGCGCTTCGAACACCTGCAAGCCGAGCGAGTCGGCGCGGACGGTGCCGCTCACGGGCCCGTCGGCGATGAACCCCGTGCGCGCGCCGTTGAGCCCGAGGCGCATCGGCAGGGAGAGGTCGGCGACGAGCGATGGGCGCGCGCGCGAGCCGAGCCGCGCCGTGAGCGCGAGGCGATCGGCGGCGGCACGCCCGACGGCGCGCAGCGTGTCGAACCAGAGACCGCGCCCGAGCCCGCCTCGCCACTCGGCGGGCAGCTCCCGCTTCGACCTGCCGCGCGTGCACGAGACCGACGCATCGAGGACCGGCGATTCGTCTGTCGCGCCATCGAGTTGCATGACCTCGGCGAGGTCGGCGAGCGGCACGCGACGCGCGCGCGCGCGCAGCGAGAGCACGTCGTCATGCGGCAACGCGCCCGTCACGGTGACCTCCGACTCGCCGGCGCGCAGCAGCAGCGAATCGAGCGCGAAGCCGCCGTCGGCCGCGGCGAACAGGACC
>CAYSAR010000219.1:0-4154 GCA_964428985.1 uncultured Gemmatimonadaceae bacterium
CGACGGCGACGATGCCCGCCGATTCCTGCCCACGATGTTGGAGGGAGTAGAGGCCGAGGTGCGTGAGCGCCGCGGCGTCGGGCGTACCGCTGATCCCGAAGATTCCACACATCTAGAGAGGTTCCCCGGCGAGGGCGTTCGCCTGCTCGCCTGACACGGCTTCGGCGGCCGCGCGCTGCATCGCGCGCGGGAGCGCCTCGTGGTATGCATCGCTGAGCCGGTCGACGGTCGCCGTGAGGCGCCGGTCGCCGACGGTGATCGAGAGCCCGCGCGCGGCCGGCGTCACGTGGCCGATCACGCGCGCCGGCACGCCGTGGCGCTTCGCGATTGCGAGCACCGCGTCGGCGTCCCCGCTGGAGACGATCGCGCGTCCCTGCGCCTCGCCGAAGAGCAGCGCGCGCAACGGGAGCGCCGTCCACGCGGAGAGGTCGACCTCCGCGCCATGCGGCGCGACGCGGTCGGCCATGCAGCACTCGGCGAGCGCGACGGCGAGGCCGCCTTCCGAGCAATCGTGGGCGGAATGCACGTGTCCGGCGCGGATCGCCTCGAGCAGCGTGTCGATCAGCGCCTTCTCGCGGTCGAGGTCGCACGCCGGCGGCGCGCCGGCGACGATGCCGTGCACCCACGCGAGGTACTCGGAGCCGCCGAGCTCGTCGGTGTTCTCGCCGAGCAGGACGATCGCGTCACCCTCGTCGGTGAACGCGAGCCCGGTCGCGTGCGCGGCGTCGTCGAGCACGCCGACCATGCCGATCGTCGGCGTCGGGTAGACCGCGCCCTGCGGATTCTCGTTGTAGAGCGAGACGTTGCCGCCGGTGACCGGCGTCTCGAGCGTGCGGCAGGCGTCACCCATTCCGAACACCGCCTCGCGGAACTGGAAGAACACCTCGGGCTTCTTGGGGTTGCCGAAGTTGAGGCAGTTCGTGATCGCGCGCGGCGTCGCGCCGGTGCAGGCGACGTTGCGGGCGGCTTCGGCGACGGCGATGCGCCCGCCGACGCGCGGGTCGAGGAACACGTAGCGGCCGTTGCAGTCGGTCTTGAGCGCGAGCGCCTTCTTCGTGCCGCGGATGCGCACGACCGCCGCGTCGGCGGCACCGGGCCCGAGCACGGTGTTCGTGCGGACGGTCGAATCGTACTGGCGGTGGATCCAGTGCTTGCTCGCGATCGTCGGCGCCTGGAGGAGCCGCTCGAGCGTCCACATCGAGTCCTTCTCGTGCGGCAGCTCGGGGACGGAGTGCACGTCGCGCTGACGCCGCGCGATCGCTTCGTCGGCCTCACGCGCCTCGGGGTGGTACTGCGGGCAGTCGGTGACGAGGCGCGTGCCGGGGAACTCGGCGACGACGCGATCGCCCTCGGTCACGCGATAGACCGGTTCGGCGATGACCTCACCGATCGTCTCCGCGGCGAGGTCCCACTTCGCGAGGATCCTCTTGACCTCGGCATCGCGGCCCTTCTTCGCGACGACGAGCATGCGCTCCTGCGACTCGCTGAGCAGGATCTCGTACGGCGTCATGCCGGTCTCGCGCACCGGCACCTTGGTGGTGTCGATCGTGACGCCGACGTCGCCGCGCTCGGCCATCTCGGCCGAGCTCGACGTCAGGCCCGCCGCGCCCATGTCCTGGATCGCGACGATGTGGCCGCTCTTGATGAGTTCGAGCGACGCCTCGAGCAGCAACTTCTCGGTGAAGGGGTCGCCGACCTGCACGCGCGGCCGCTTCGCCTCGTTCTCGTCGGAGAGGTCCTCCGAGGCGAACGACGCGCCGTGGATGCCGTCGCGCCCGGTGCGCGCGCCGACGGCGATGACGGGATTGCCGACGCCCTCGGCCTTCGCGCGGATCAGCTCCTCTTCCCTCAGCAGCCCGACGCACATCGCGTTGACGAGCGGGTTACCCTCGTACGCGGCGTCGAACATGACGTCGCCGGCGACGGTCGGGATGCCGACGCAGTTGCCGTAGTCGCCGATGCCCTTCACGACGCCGGCGACGAAATAGCGCACGCGCGACGTCTCGAGGGAGCCGAAGCACAGCGAGTTCAGCATCGCGATCGGACGCGCGCCCATCGTGAAGACGTCGCGCAGGATGCCACCGACGCCGGTCGCCGCGCCCTGGTAGGGCTCGACCGCCGACGGGTGGTTGTGCGACTCGATCTTGAACGCGACGGCGAGGCCGTCCCCGATCGAGATGACGCCGGCGTTCTCGCCCGGGCCCTGGAGCACCCACGGCGCCTTCGTCGGCAGCGTCTTGAGCACCGGGCGCGAGTGCTTGTAGGAGCAGTGCTCGCTCCAGAGCGCGCTGATGATGCCAAGCTCGGTGAACGTCGGCGTGCGGCCGAGCATGTTGACGAGGCGGTCGTACTCGTCGCTCGTGAGTCCGTGCTCGGCGACGAGCGCGGGGGTGATGACCGGGTCGCCCGGACGGGGCGTGGCGCCACTCACTTGTTGCGGATCCCCTTGAAGATGTCGCGCACGAAGCCCTTGAGGCCGCTGTCACCGCCGGCGCCGAGCAGCTCGAGCTCGCCGGCGTCAAGCCACATGCCCTTGCAGGTGGGGCAGGTGTCGACCTTGACGTTGCCGATCGCGACTTCCTTGAGGTCGGAGCCGTCCTTGGGGCACTTCATGAGGGTGGCGGCGCGGGCCGCGGCGACGCGCTCGGCGTCGAGCTTCGCGCGGAGTTCCTTGATGCGCTCGGCGTCGAGCTTCGCGAAATACTCGTCTTCGTTGCGGCTGGGCTTGGTGTCCATTGCTGGATGGGAGTGGTGTGAGATGGGAGATATCGGAGTACGGCGTTGCGGGGGCTCTCTTCTGCCTTCTTCCCCCCAACTGCGTCACACTTTGGCGGTGCTCAAGAGACTCTCGAACAACACAAGACCATCGGTGGAGCCGAGGAGCGGTTCCATCGCACGTTCGGGGTGGGGCATGAGGCCGACGACGGTGCCGGACTCGTTCGCGATGCCGGCGATGTTGCGCATGGAGCCGTTCGGGTTCGCGGCGTCCGTCGGGTTGCCGCTCGCGTCGACGTAGCGGAACACCACGCGGCCTTCGCCCTCGAGTTGGTCGAGCGTCGCGTCGTCGGCGGTGAAGCGGCCGTCGCCGTGGGCGATCGGCATCGTGAGCAGCGCACCCTTCGTCGCGGCGTTCGTGAAGACGGTCTGGGTGCTCTCGACGCGCAGCGTCACGGGCATCGAGCGGAACTGGAGGCTCGCGTTGCGGAGCAGCGCGCCCGGGAGGAGCCCCGCCTCGCACGCAATCTGGAATCCATTGCAGATGCCGATGACGGGCCCGCCGCGCTTCGCGTGCGCGACGACCTCCTGCATGATCGGCGAGAAGCGCGCGATGGCGCCGGCGCGCAGGTAATCGCCGTAACTGAAGCCGCCGGGGAGGATGATGACGTCGGCGCCCTGGAGGTCGTGGTCCTTGTGCCAGAGCAGGACCGCCTCCTCCTTGAGGCGCTCGATGACGGCGAGGAGCGCGTCCTCGTCGCAGTTCGAGCCGGGGAACGAGACGACGCCGACCTTCACGCGGCCTTCCCGCCGCCGGCGGCCGGCACGACCGAGGCGATCTCGAAGTCCTCGGTCACGGGGTTCGCGAGGAGGCGCGTGCACATCTCGCGCACGCTCGCATCGGCGGCCTTCGCGTCGGCGGCCTTCACCTCAATGACGAGATGGCGCCCGACATGGACGTCGCCGACGGCGGCGAAGCCCAGCGTGTGCAGCGCGTCGGTGACGGCCTTCCCCTGCGGGTCGAGGAGGCCCTGGCGCGGCACGATATGGACGGAGACTCGGAACAGCGTCACGTACGGGACTCCTGGAGGGTCGGGGAGGGCAGGTCGTCGTCATCCTCGTCGTCATCATCCTCGACATCGGCGAACGGCGACGGGAGTTCGAGCACGCCGCGCACGACGCCGAGGATCAGGCCGGTCGCGACGTAGAGGATGCCGAAGGGGAAGAAGAACTGCTTCGGCATGAAGAAGAGCGCGTAGATGCTCAGGAAGAACACGATGATGCCGGCGGTGCCGTGCACGGTGCGGAACGTGAACTTCGGCCACGCCGGGAACGGCACGTTGCTGATCATCAGGAAGCTCAGCGCGACCATGAGGAAGCGCAGGATCGTCTCCCAAGGCCACTCGCCGATGAACGTCTCGTTGTAGAGCGGGGTCTGG
>CAYSAR010000220.1:0-4147 GCA_964428985.1 uncultured Gemmatimonadaceae bacterium
AGTGCGAGCTCGCGGCGTCGGCCCCGCGGGCCTCCCCGCCGGCCTCCTCGGCGGCGCGTCCTTCCTCCTCGCGCCAGAGCAGCACCGCGAGCAGCACCGCGCCGCAGCTCACGGCGATGTCGGCGACATTGAACGTCGGCCAGCGCCACCCGCCGACGCCGATGTCGAGGAAGTCGACCACCCCGCGCGATGAGCGTACGCGATCGGCGAGGTTGCCGAGCGCGCCACCGGTGACGAGCGCGATCGCCGCCGCCTTCGCGCCCTCATGGGCCGTGCTCGCGCGGTACATGCGCCAGAGCACGACGATCGCGATCACGGTGAGCACCGTGAAGATCCAGCGCGAGTGCGGCCCGAGGTGCAGGCCGAACGCCGCGCCGGGATTGTAGACGAGCGTGAGGCGGACGATGTCGCCCAGCACCTCGTGCGGCACGTAGGCGGGCGAAAGCCGGTCGACGGCGACGAGCTTGGTGACCGCATCGACGATCACGATGCCGGCGACGATCGCGAGGAACCGCGATGGCCGGATCGGCGGGGTGTCGCCGCTCACTTCTTCCCGTCTTCTTCGCGCTGCTTGCACTCGATGCAATACCGCGCATGCGGCAGCGCGTCGAGCCGGTCGAACCCGACCTCGCCGCCGCAGTTGTGGCACTTGCCGAACTCCTCGGGCGTGCGGTACAGGCGACGCAGCGCCTGGTCGACGTGCCAGAGGAACCGCCCTTCCTTCGACGCGAAGAGGAACGCCTTCTCGCGCTCCATCGCGTCGGTGCCTTGGTCCGCCATGTGGAACGAGTACGCGCTCAGGTCGCCGTCGGCGCCCTGCGGCGTGTTGCCGAACGTCTCGTCGTAGTGGCCCAGCTCCTTCAGCACGCGCCGGCGCTCCTCGAGCAGGCGCTTCTCGAAGTACGCGATCTGCTTCTTCTGGAGCGGCTTGAACTTCTTCTCACCGGCGGGCGACTGGGTCGGCATCGTCAGATGTCCCTGTGAAGAGCGATGCGGGCGACGGGTCCGTCGAGGTCGACCTCGGCGTTCCCCGTCCACGCGGTTGTCGTTGGGATCGCATCGCCGACGGCGATCGGGTCCCGGGCCAGCACTTCCCCAGCGATCCACGAAAGATGCACGCGGATCGCGTCCTGCACCTCCTCCGGCGCCGCGATCGCGAGCCGGATCCGATCACTTACCTCGAGTCCCGCCTCCTTCCGCAGCCGCTGGATGCGACTGACGACCTCGCGCGCCATCCCCTCGCCGCGCAACGCCGGCGTCACCGTCGGGTCGAGCGCGACGGAGATCCCTTCGCCCTGCTGCACCACCTTGTCGGTCGCCGCGCGCGCCGTGACGACCACGCGCGTCGCGTCGAGCGACACCAAGCCATGGCCCGGGATGTCCGCACTGACCGTGCCACCCTGCTCGATCGTGCGCAGCGCCTCCTGCGACAGGCCCTCGATGACCGGTTTCGCCGCCTTCATCGACGCCCCCAGTACCTTCCCAAGCACCGGAAAGTTCGGCTTGCCCTCGAGTCGCACCCAATCGGCGGCCGAATCGACGAACGCGACCCGCTTCACGTTCAGCTCCGCCGCGACGATCGGCGCGATCATCGCGTGCCACGCCGCCGCGACGCCAGGCAGCACGCAGGTGAGTTCGGCGAGCGGTTGCCGCACCTTGATGCCCGCCACCTCACGCGCCGCGCGGCCGAGCGTCGCGACCTGGCGCGCCGCCCGCATCGCGCGCTCGAGCGGTTCGTCGCGTGCCGTGCGCGGGCCCGCCTCGCGGCGGTACGAGGCGAGGTGTACCGACGTGCCCGCGAGTTCCTGATGGATGAAGTCCGCGAGGAACGGCGCGAACGGCGCGAGCAGCCGCGCCGAGGTCACGAGTACCTCATGCAACGTCGCGAACGCCGCGCGATTGTCGTCGCTCGTGACGTCGTAGAATCGCGAACGCGATAGGCGCACGTACCAGTTCGCGACGTCCTCGGTGACGAAGTCCATGAGCGCACGCGCCGCCGCGGTCGCGTCGAATCGCTCGAGCAGCGCATCGACCTCCGCCTCCACCGCCGCGAGGCGCGACAACACCCACCGATCGAGCACCGGACGGTCGGCAACGCCCGGATCCGCGTCCGACGGCTCCCAGCCGAAGTTCGCGTACTGCGCGAAGATGCCGCTGTACACGTTGCGCAGTGTGACGAGGAACCGTCCCGCCGTCTCGCGGATCACCGACTCGTCGAACCGGCGCGGCACCCACACCTGCGAGCTCGCCATGAGGAAGAGCCGCACGGCATCGCCCCCATGCCGCGCGAGCACGACGTTCGGGTCGACCGTGTTCCCGCGCGACTTCGACATCTTCTGCCCCTGCGCGTCGAGCACGAGGTCGTTCACGACCACGGCCCGATAGGGCGAGGCGCCGGCGTTCGCGCCGTTGTTCGGCAGCGCATCGCCGAGCCCCGTCGCGATCGCGAGCATCGAGTAGAACCATCCGCGCGTCTGGTCCACGCCCTCGGCGATGAAGTCGGCCGGGAGATACCGCGCGACGCGCTCGGCGCTCCCCGCCCGGTGCGGGAAGCCCCACTGCGCGAACGGCATCGATCCCGAATCGAACCAGGTGTCGATGACCTGAGGCACGCGACGCATCGTCCCCTTCCCGCTCGCCGCCGGCCACGTGTACGAATCGACGTGCGGCTTGTGCGGATCGAACTCCGCCGGCAGCGCGCGCCCGACCTTCGCCGCGAGCTCGGCGTACGAGCCGATGACCTCGACCTCGCTCGCGTCCTCGTCGTTCACCCAGACCGGTAGCGGGGTGCCCCAGTAGCGATCGCGCGAGATCGCCCAGTCGATGTTGTTCTCGAGCCAGGTACCGAAGCGGCCGGAGCCCATCTCCGGTGGGTTCCAGTTCACCTGCCCGTTCCGCGCGAGCATCGCGTCGCGATACGCCGTCGTGCGCACGAACCAGCTGTCGCGCGCGTAGTAGAGCAGCGGCGTGCCGCAGCGCCAGCAATGCGGATACGAGTGCGTGAAGCGCTGCGCCTTCCAGAGCTGGTCGCGGCGCTCGAGTTCCTCGATGATGATCGGGTCGGCGTCCTTCACGAACTTCCCGCCGACCAGCGGCATCGACGCGGGGAATTGCCCGCGCCCGTCGACGGGATTCACGAACGCGAGACCGTGGCGTTGCCCGGCCGCGTAGTCATCGGCGCCGAACGCCGGCGCCATGTGCACGACGCCCGAGCCGTCATCGGCCGAGACGAACTCCTCGCCGACGATCACCTCATGCGCGCCGTCGGCCGGATACTCGACCCAATCGAGCGGCCGCCCATAGCGCAGGCCGACGAGCTCGCGCCCCGCCATCGTGCGCACGACGTCCCAGCGCTTCGCATAGTCCTCGCCGAGCACCGCCCCCGCGCGCGACTCCGCGAGGATGATCGTCCAATCGTCGACGGTCTTCTTGCGCAGCTCGACGTACGTCAGGTCGGGATGCACCGCGAGCGCGACGTTGGAGACGAGGGTCCAGGGGGTCGTGGTCCAGACGATGATGCGCCGCCTGACGGCAGATGGGGGACGTGAGGGGTGGGATGGGTGGGACTTCGGGCTCGAGGCCGCGCCATCCCCCAACGCACCTCTCCCATCTTCCGTCTCGAGGTCCAGCGCCACATAGACCGACGGATCCTCCACGTCCTCGTAGCCCTGCGCCACCTCGTGCGAGCTGAGCGCCGTCCCGCAGCGCGCGCAGTATGGCAGGATCTTGTGGCCGAGGTAGAGCAGTCCCTTCGCGTGCAGGGTCTTGAGCGCCCACCAGACGCTCTCGACGTACTCGTTCGAGTACGTGATGTACGGGTCGCTGTAGTCGAGCCAATACGCCATGCGCGCGCTGACCGTCTCCCAGTCGCCCTTGTACTTCCACACGCTCTCGCGGCAGAGGCGATTGAACTCGGCGACGCCGATGCGTTCGATGTCCTGCTTCCCCGAGATGCCGAGCGACTTCTCGACCTCGATCTCCACCGGGAGCCCGTGCGTGTCCCACCCCGCCTTGCGCGGCACGTGGAAGCCCTTCATCGCGCGATGGCGGATGAAGAGGTCCTTCACCGTGCGCGCGAACACGTGGTGGATGCCCGGCTTGCCGTTCGCCGTCGGCGGACCTTCATAGAAGACCCACGCCGGCGCGT
>CAYSAR010000221.1:0-4101 GCA_964428985.1 uncultured Gemmatimonadaceae bacterium
CGGGGACGCCGAGCGCGATGTTTCGGGCGAGCGCGTCGTCGAGAAAGAAGGGCGCTTGCGGCACGTATCCCACGTTGGCCTGCCAGCCGCGCACGTTCGTCGCGAGGGGGACGCCGTCCACGGTGACCTCGCCCGATGAGGGTGGCAGCAGGCCGATGAGGACGTCCACGAGCGTGCTCTTGCCCACGCCTGTAGGTCCCGTGATCGCGACGGACTCGCCGCGCCTGATCTCCAGGACCACGTCGCGCAGCACGGGACGATCCGACTCCGGGTAGGTGAACCAGACGTGATCGGCGCGCAGCACGTCTCGGAACTCCAGGCGCTGCGGAGCGGCATCGGTGCCCGTCGTGTGCGGCCCGGCGTGCCGCTCGAGGTCCTGAAGCAGCGCCGCACTCGCGCCGATCGCCCAGCGCAGGTGCTCCACCTGCTGGGCGAGCGCGTGTGCGGCCGGCGCCGCGCGGAAGCCGGCGTAGGCGTAGAGGCTGACGAGCGGGAGCGCGGTGGCCAGATCGCCGCTCCGCGTCGCGGCAATCACGAGCACGAGCAGCCCGACCACGAACGCCGTCTCCACGACGAGGCGCGGGACGGCCGCGAGCACCGCGCGGCTGGACTCGACTGAGGCGAGCGCTTCGGCGTCGCGCTCGTACACGCGCGCGAAGTACTCGCCGCGCCCGAGGATCGTAATCTCCTTCACGGCGCCGAGCCCGTGCTGGATATGGCGGTAGAGCGCTGTCCCGAGTTCTGCCGTCCGCGCCCCGCCGCGCAGCTGTGCCTGCCGCGCCAGCCGAAGGATGACCGCGACGAGGATGGCGAGCCCGGCCATCAGCGCCGTCACCGGCCATGGGGCTGCGAGGAGAGCGACAAGCCCGAGCCCGGCGATCAGGGCGGCATGCGCCGCGCTCATCGCGGCCGAGTGGAGTCCGGTCGCGGAGGGCGCGATCCGGATTGGCGCGTTGATGCATTTGCGATCGGGCGCGCCGTTCACGGCGCGGTTCCGCGACGGCGTGGACGCGAACGCGGACGGCGACTGGACGAACGATCCGGCTTTCGTCGACACGTCGTTGCCGGGCATGGACGCGCTCCTCGCCGAGTGGGAGTGCCTCCGGTCGGATGCGGGTCGCTTCGCGACGCGCAACGAGTGCCGTGCCGGCTGGCGCTATCGACTCGACGTTCGGGCCGCCGTGCGGCTCTTCACGCTTGGCACCGACGATGTGACCCTGCTGCTGGACGCCATCAATGTGCTGGGCCAAGCGACGGGGCGCATCGACGACGCCCTCTACATCGTCGACCGCGCCGGCGCCGTGACCACCGATCCGGGCACCGGCGTGACGAGCGTCCCGCTCGTGGTGAATCCCGGCTTCGGCGACATCATCGCCGATCGCTCGCCGGGCATGCTCTGGCGCGGCGGCGTGAGGATAGGACGATGACGGCGCGACATCGTGCGGTGCGTCTCGCGCTCCCGATGGCGCTCCTCTTCGCGGTCGGGTGCGAGAACCGCGGCGTCGACCGCCTGCTTTCGCTCGACGCGACGGGCGTGGTCCGTGGCTCGGTGTACTTCGACGCGAACGGTTCGCGCACGTTCGATGCAGGGGATCACCCGTTCCCCGGCGCGGGCGTGCGGATCCTCGCACCGATCTCGCGCGACACCTTGTGGCGGGGCGTCTCAGGGGCGGACGGGTCGTTCTCCTTCGCCGGCGTCCCGGTCGGCTCCTACGTGATCGTCGTCGACGGCGCCAGCGTCGGCGATTCCGTCGTCGTCGTGAGCGGAGCCAGCGGCCAGATCGCGGTGGCGCCCGATGACACCGTCACGTTCGAGTCCGCGGTCAGCTATCCGTTCGCCACGCTCGCCGAGGCGCGCGCCGCGGCACCCGGCACACACGTCTTCGTGACCGGCATCGCGCTGCATTCGCGCGCGACGTTCAGCGACACGACGCTGCACATCGTCGACGAGAGCGATGCGCTGCGAGCGACGCGCGTACGCCCGTCGTCGGTGCCCGTGTCCGCTGGCGACAGCGTACGCCTGCGCGGGCGCGTCGCCGAGCGCCTCGGCCAGCGCGTGCTCGATGACGTCTCGGTCTTCGTCGTCGGTCCGACGTTCATCCCCACCGCCGCGACGGTCACGACCGCCGCGGCCGCGAGCGCCGACGGTGCGACGCGCGATGCCGAACTGGTGCGCATCCTCGATGCGGAGATCGTCGATACGGTGACGGTCCTCGGGCACCTCGAGGTCACGGTCGATGACGGCTCGGGTCCGGTCGTGATGATGCTCGATCGCGCGGCCGACGTGGCGTTCCGTCCGCCGTTCCCGCCGGCCGAGTATGACGCCGGCAATCGCTTCGACCTGACGGGAGTCCTGGTGCCGAACGGGGACGGGACCTGGCGGATCAAGCCGCGCTCGGTGCTCGATCTCGTGCGTCGGTAGTTCGCGGTGGCGCCGCCGGAAGGAACGCGGTCGCTCGGTGCGGTCCGACACTTCTTCACCGTCGATCTCGAGGAGTATTTCCACGCCGTTGCGCTCGCCGATGCCGCGCCGATGTCGGAGTGGCCGCGCCTTCCGCCACGCGCGGCGGCGGCGACCGATCGGCTGCTGGACCTCCTGGCGCGATACGATGCGCGCGCGACGTTCTTCACCGTCGGCTGGTTCGCGGCGCGTGAACCGGCACTGATGCGGCGGATCGTCGCCGCAGGTCATGAGCTCGCGTCGCACACCTGGGACCACGTGCGCGTCACGCATCAGGCACGCGACGCGTTCCGCGCCTCGGTGCGCCGCACCAAGGCGATCATGGAGCAGCAGACCGGCGCGGAGGTCCTGGGCTTCCGGGCGCCAAGCTTCTCGATCGTCCGCGGTTGCGAGTGGGCGCTCGACATCCTGCTCGAGGAGGGATACCGGTACGATTCCAGTCTCTTTCCGGTGCGGCGCCGCGGGTACGGATACGTCGGCGGTGCCCGCGATCCCTACTGGATCGAGCGGCCGGAAGGTCGCATCGCCGAGATCCCGCCGTCGACGCTGCGCGTCGCGGGACTGACGCTACCGGCGGCCGGCGGCGCCTACTTCCGTCTGCTGCCTCCGCATCTCGTGCATGCGGCGTTGCGCTCGGCGGCACGTCGGGCACGGCCGGGGACGTTCTACGTCCATCCGTGGGAGTGGGATCCAGGTCAACCGCGCTTCGACGTGCCGTTCCTGACGCGACTCCGTCACTACGGCGGTCTCGGCTCGGTGTGGGGGCGCATGGAGACGCTCCTCGCGCGCCACGCCTTCACGTCGATCGCGAGCGCGCTGGTGACGGACGTCACGTCCCGATCGCCAGTGGCGTGATGCTTGCGTCCAGCCGTATCGTTCGCCGGCAGGATCCCCCAACCACGGGAACGTGAATGCAAGACCAAGCAGCCGAACGGAAGTTCTACGAAGAGCTCTTCGAGCGCGACATGCGCAACGTGCACATCACGCACGGCTACGACGAGCTCTATGATACCGTCTTCCCCAAGCAGGCCAGCGGCGACCTGGTGGACCTCGGCTGCGGCACGGGCGCGCACTCGATCCGGCTCGCCGAACGCGGGTTCACCGTGACGTCGGTCGACCTCACGTGGAACGGCGTCGTCGCGGCGCGAGATCGCTTCCGCGAGAAGGGCCTCGACGTGGACGTGGTCGTCGCCGATGCCGAGCATCTACCGTTCCGCGACGGGTCGTTCGACGTCGCATGGACGGCATTGTTGCTCCACCACTTCCCGGTGCTCGACAAGTTGCCGCGCGAGCTCGCGCGCATCGTGCGAAAGTCGATCGTCGCGCTCGAACCGAACGCGGGCAACTTCCTGAGCTGGTTCGCCTTCAACGTGATCAATCCGATCTGGGGCATCAGCTCCACGACAAAGAACCAGCGCGCGCTGTGGCCCAAGCGACTGCACCCGACCTTCGAGAAGGTGGGTTTCCGCGTCTCTCGCTTCGAGTTCGTCCATCGGGCGTGGCAGGATCGCGAATCGACGACGAAGCTCGTGCGTCGCATCGCGGACTCGATCCTCGGACTCCTGCCGATGCGCTACAAGGCGAACAAGTTCATCGTCGCCTACGACAAGGTCGGCTGCGCGACGGGCTGCAGGAGGCCG
>CAYSAR010000222.1:0-4075 GCA_964428985.1 uncultured Gemmatimonadaceae bacterium
CAACCGGAGGTAGCCGGCCTTGATCGCATGCCAGAGCGTGAGCATTCAGCGGATTAGGGTGGCCGACGCGTGGGGCAACCGGTTGTCCTGCCGCAGGTTAGGCGCCGTTCGCGAAGCACCGCCCTGCGCGCGCTAAACTTACGCGTTGCGCCGGTCGAATGACAGATGGTCAGCGGTAGAGCAAATACGGCCGCATCGCCCGCTGCCAAGCCGCCAACTCCCCCTGCATGCGGTCGATGACCTCGTCCGGATCGGTGCCGGCGACGAGCGCCTCGCGCGCGCTCGGGTCGCCGAGCAGCATGTCGAAGCGTCGCGCATTGATGCGCAGCGAGTCGGCATGCAGACGCGAGATCGCCCAGAGCAAGGACGCCGAGACACGTCCCATCTGCGCGCGCCCCCGGTCCTCGACGACGACGCGCACCGCAGGGATCTCGCGCTCACCGAACTTCGCGTCGGTCGGCGCGCGCGGCGTCATGCGCACCGACTCGAACCGCACGCCAGTCAGCCCACGCTCGTTGAGCATCGCGGCGATCGAATCGGCGCGGAGCCAGGGCGCCCCGAGCTGCTGGAACGGCAATGCGGTCCCGCGACCGACCGAGAGATTCGTCGCCTCGAACGGCACGAGCGCCGGATAGGTGAACGCGCTCGCGGGCGTCGTCATCGCCGGCGACGGGACGACCCACCGGAGTCCGGTGTCCTCCCACTGCATCGAGCGGCGCCACCCGGACATCGGTATCACGTGCAAACGCACCGGAATGCGCAGCTCGCCGGCGAAGAAGCGCGCGAGCTCCCCCATCGTCATACCATGCCGCAGCGGCGCACGGTATAATGCGAAAGCCTGCCCTTGGCGACCGGGCGCGGGGTCGCCGGGGTATGCGACGGTGGAATCGAGCAGCGGTGCCTCGGCGCGGCCGCTGATGGGGTTCGGGCGGTCGAGCACGATGAACGGGATCCCGACGCGCGCCGCGGCGCGCATCGCATAGACCATCACGCCGACATAGGTCCAAGTGCGCGTGCCGATGTCCTGCAGGTCGAACACGAGCGCATCGAGGTCGCGCAACAGGCTGTCGGGCGGCGGAATCGTCTCGCGGCCATACAGCGAGTGGATGCGCAGCCCGGAGCGTTCGTCAATCGCGTCGGTGAGGCCGGTGCGGTCCTCGGTGCCGCGGATCCCATGCTCGGGTGAGAAGAGTCGCACGAGCCGCACGCCCGCCGTTCGTGCCTTCCCTTCGCCGAGGAGCTCGATGTCCGAGTTGCCGTTCGCGTCCACACCGGTCTGGTTGGTGATGAGCGCGACGCGCTTCCCCGAAATGAGGGCGATCGAGTCCTCGAGCAGTACCGTGACGCCGAGTCGCACCGGCTCGCGCGCGCCGGCGCGTTCGCGTGCCTCCTCGCCGCGCGGCGGCTGCGCGCACGCGCTCGCCGTCGCCACGCCGAGCGCGACCAGCATGAGTCCCACCGACCTTCCGACCCGTACTCCACGGCCGTGACGCGTTCCCTGATCGAGCACCGTCGCCCCTCCCGCACCGCGTGGCGCCTCGCGCCCGCCGCGCTGTTGGTCCTGCTCGCCTCCTGTTCGCCGCGCGCGACCGACGTCGCGACGGATCCCGCGCCGGTGCCGACCGTCCCCGAGCGCCCACCGGCGCCGAGCGGTGACCTGCTCGACGACGTGCGTCCCTCGCTCACCGGTCCGCTGCCGCCGGACGCGACGAAGTGGATCGACCAGACGCTCGCCTCGCTCTCGCTGCACGACCGCGTCGCGCAAATGGTGATGGTCTGGGTGCTGGGGGATTATACGAGCACGACCGACTCCACGTTCGCCACCGCGATCGACCGCATCGAGCTCGACCGCGTCGGCGGCGTCATCATGTCGCTCGGTTCGCCGATCGAGGTCGCGGCGAAGGTGAACGCGCTCCAGCGGCTCTCGCGCCTCCCGCTGCTCGTCGCGTCGGACGTCGAGCCGGGCCTCGGTCGGCTCGAGGGCGGCGTCTTCACGCCCGGGCTCCTCGGCGCGGGGACGGCGACGGTGCTGCCGAGCAACATGGCGATCGGCGCGACGGCGTCGGAGGCGCATGCGCGCGAGGCGGGGCGGATCACCGGCGAGGAATCCCGCGCGATCGGCATCCATCTCGCGTTCGCGCCGGCGGTGGACGTCAACAACAACCCGCTCAACCCGGTCATCAACGTCCGCTCGTTCGGCGAGGACGCCGCCGCGGTCGCGCGCCTCGGCCGCGCGTTCGTCGAGGGCGTGCAGGCCGCCGGCGTCGCCGCGACGGCGAAGCACTTCCCCGGTCACGGCGACACCGACACCGACTCGCACCTCGCGCTGCCGATCGTGGGCGCCGACCAGACGCGGCTCGACACGCTCGAACTGCGGCCATTCCGCGCGGCGATCGACGCCGGCGTCGCCGCGGTCATGAGCGCGCACATCGCGTTGCCCGCGGTCGCCGGGGACTCCACGCCGGCGACGCTCGTGCCCGGGATCATGAGCGGGCTGCTGCGCGACCGGCTCGGCTTCCGCGGCCTCGTCGTCACCGACGCGATGGACATGCGTGGCGTCGGCGCGGGTTACGGGGTGGAGGAGAGTGCGGTGCGCGCCGTGAAGGCGGGCACCGACATCCTGCTCATGCCACCGGACATCCCCGCGGCGATCGCGGCGGTTGTCGCGGCGGTCGAGCGCGGCGAGATTCCCGCCGAGCGCATCGACGCCTCGGTACGCCTTATCCTCGAGCTCAAGGTGCGGACCGGTGCGATCCAGCGCCCGATCGTTCCGCTCGACTCGCTGCGGCAGGTCGTCGGGAGCGCGCAGAACCGCCGGGCGGCGGAGGCCATCGCCGAGGACGCGGTGACGCTGCTGCGCGATGACGACCGCGCGCTGCCCCTGCGCCGCGAGCAACCGACGGCGGTGCTGACGTTCGCCGGCGACCACGACGTCACCGCCGGCCGCACCTTCGCCGCCGAGCTGCGCCGTGCGCTGCCGCGCGCGCGCGTGAACCGCATCGGGCCGACGACGCCGCGCGCGCGCCTCGACTCCCTCGTGCGCGAGGGGGAGCACGTGCTCGTCGCGACGTTCGTGCGCACGATCGAGGGCGAGGGGCGCTTCGCCGTCGGCGAGCACATCGCGAAGTGGATCGACTCGCTCGCGCAGCGCCGTCCGGTGACCGTCGTCGCGTTCTCGAATCCGTACGTGCTGCGCGAGTTCCCGCAGGTGTCCGGTTATGTCGCGGCATTCGGCCGCGGGGACGCGCTCGAGCGCGCCGCGGCGCGCGCCGTCACCGGCCAGGCGCCGTTCCGCGGCCGTTCGCCGATCTCGTTGCCGGGCTTCTTCCGCCTCGGCTCGGGCATCGTGACCGGCGACGGCACGGCACCGCTCGCTCCCGAGGCGCTCTTCGAGTCGTTGCGCTCGCTCTTGGAGCGCGGCGTGCGCGACTCGGTCTTCCCCGGCGCGATCGCCGTCGTCGGGAATGGCCAGGGGATCCTCGCCGAGGCGTCGGCGGGTCGCATCGACTGGGCCGAGAACGCGCCGCCGCCCGACGAACACACGCTCTGGGACATCGCGTCGCTGACGAAGGTCGTCGGCATGACGACGGCGATGATGCAACTGGCGGAGCGCGAGGTCATCTCCCTCGACGCGCCGGTGCA
Organism: uncultured Gemmatimonadaceae bacterium; assembly: GCA_964428985.1. Classification (GTDB taxonomy): domain Bacteria; phylum Gemmatimonadota; class Gemmatimonadetes; order Gemmatimonadales; family Gemmatimonadaceae; genus Pseudogemmatithrix. Next base: position 3,643 of record CAYSAR010000222.1, read on the forward strand.
GCGCTACCTGCCGGAGTGGGTGGGGCCCGGCAAGGACCGCGTGACGGTGCGCAACCTCCTCACGCACTCGAGCGGGCTCAAGCCGTTCCGCGAGCTGTTCAAGGAGACGACCGAGTCCGAGGTCGCGAGGCGGCTGGTGCTCGAGACGCCGCTCGACACGACCGCGGGGGCGCGCATGGTTTACTCCGACCTTGGCGCGATCCTCGCCGGCTGGGTGATCGAGCGCGTGAGCGGCATGTCGCTCGACCAGTACCTGCGGCGGCACGTGTTCGAGCCGCTCGGCATGAACGAGACGATGTACAACCCGCCGTTCGAGGTGCTCGCGCGCGTCGCACCGACCGAGATGGATCCTTGGCGCGCACGGCACGTGCGCGGCGAGGTGCACGACGAGAACGCGTACGTGCTCGGCGGCGTCTCGGCGCACGCGGGGCTG
>CAYSAR010000223.1:0-4014 GCA_964428985.1 uncultured Gemmatimonadaceae bacterium
GCGGGCGAGCCATCCGTCGGCGACGAAGAGCGTCGCGTCGGCGAGCGTGATCGTCGCGGGGCCACGCACGGCCACGTCATCGGCGGGGCCGCCGCGATCGACGAGTCGCTCGGTGTCGAACGCCCGCAGCGCGACGTCGCGCGCGAAGTGCGCCGGGGTCGCGGGCTCGCTCGCGACATGGCGCAGCGCGACGACCTCGATGTCGCGCTCGAGCGTGAAGCCGAAGCGCGCGCGATGCGTCGTGCGGAACCGATCGGCGAGGGCGCGCCCATCGTCGCCCGCGTGAAGCGCGACATCGAGTTCGTATCCCTGCCCGACGTAGCGCACGCGCGCGATGTACCGCCGCTCGCTCCCCTGCACCATCGCCGCGAGGTGGGCGCGGTGCACCCCGAGCGTCGAGGCATCGAGCTCGTGCGTGCTCCGCAACAGGCTCATGGCGACCTCCTGCCGCTCGGGCGCGAGCGCGAGTCCGACGGCGCTCAGCACGCCGGCGAACGGCGGCACGAGCACGCTCCCGATCGCGAGCGCGTCGGCGAGCGCGCAGGCGTGCAGCGGTCCCCCGCCACCGAACGCGACGAGCGTGCAGTCGCGCGGATCGACGCCGCGGTCGACGCTCACGCGGCGGAGTGCGCGCGCCATCTCGGCGTCGGCGGCGTCAATGATCGCTCGCGCGACGCGCGGGACGTCGGCACCCAGTCGCGTCGCGACGCGGGCGATCGCGTCGGTCGCGGCGCGCGCATCGAGATCGACGCCGCCGCTCATCGCCGCGCCGGTGATGCGGCCGAGTGCGACCTGCGCGTCGGTGACGGTCGGCTCGGTGCCGCCGCGACCGAACGCGGCAGGACCCGGGCGCGCACCGGCGCTCCGCGGTCCGACGCGCAGCGCGCCGCCGTCATCGATCCAGGCGATCGAGCCGCCACCGGCCGAGACCGTCTCGACGAGCACGCGCGGCAGCGCGATCGGGACGCCCGCGACCATCCCGCCCGGCTCCACGAGCGGTTCGCCGTCGACGATGAGCCCGGCGTCGGCACTCGTGCCGCCGATGTCGATGGTGAGCGCGAGTTGCCGGCCGGCGGCGCGCAGGACGGCCGCCGCGCCAACGACGCCGCCGGCCGGCCCGGAGAGCGCGAGCGACGCCGCGTGCTGCGCCGCGGCCGCCTCGGGACGCATCCCGCCGCCCGAGGTCATCACCGCGGGCGCCGGGAAGCCGTGCGAGGCGAGTCGTTCCGTCAGCCGCTCGAGGTAGCGCTCGACACGCGGGCGTGCGTAGCCCTCGGCGACGGCGGTCGCCGTCCGCTCGTACTCGCGGATCTCGGGCAGCACGGACGCCGCCGTGACGACACTGAGCGAAGGGCGGGCGGCGCGCAGGGCATCGGCAAGCGCGCGCTCGTGCGCGTCATCCTCGTATGCGTGCAAGAGCGAGACGACGACGACCTCCGGTTCGAGCGCAAGGACCGCGGCGACGACGCGATCGATCTCGGACTTTGGGAGCGCGCGTTCCACGCCGCGCGGCGTGCGCCGCTCGTCGACGGCGACCGTGCCGGCGGTCGCGACGAGCGGCACCGGATGCTGCGCCGAGAGGTCGTAGAGCGAGACGCGGTCCTGCCGGCGCAGCTCGAGCAGGTCCGTCGCGCCGGCGGTCGCGCAGAGCACGACGTGCGCGCCGGTGCGCTCGAGCAGGAGGTTCGTGACGACGGTCGTACCGTGCACGACGCGGCGGATCGCACCGGCCGGCGTACCGAGCGCGAGCAGCGACGCGAGCACGCCCTCGCCCTGGTCGTCCGGCGTCGAGAGGACCTTCGCCGTCGCGACGCGTCCGCCCGCATCGATCACTGCGCTGTCGGTGAACGTGCCGCCGACGTCGACGCCGGCGACGAGCGCGCCGGTCATGTCGCGGCCGGCGTGGCCTGACCGTGGCGCCAGGTCGCGAGCGCCAAGCCGAGGTGCCCGGGCAGGAGAAGCAGCAACGGTCCGCCCATCACCTGCTGGTTGAATGGCGCGGCGAGGAGCGCGAGCACGGCCATCCCGGCGATCGCGATCGCGAGCGTCCGCGCGACGGGCGAGAGCGTGCCGCGCAGGATCCCGCGCGCGACCGGCCACGCCGCGGCGAGCCCGAGCGGTGAGAGCAGGAGCAGGTTCCAGTTGTCGTACCAGAACACGTGGGCGGAGAAGAGCCACATCCCGAGGAGTGCGAAGCCGAGGACGCCCGTAAGCGCATGCCAGATCGCGGCCATGACCGCGGCCGGGACGCGGGTGCGCTGCCGCTGCACCACGCCGAAGGGCGCGAGGATCAGCATCCAGACACCGGCGATGAGCCCATAGCCGCCGATGGCGAGGCCCCGTCGCTCAGCAGGTTCGGGCGCGCGTGCGACGGGCTCGTGCAGGACGACCTCCCGCGCGACGAGCGGCACCGTGGCGGAATCGGTCGCGAGCGTCACGTCGCGGAGGTAGTCGCGCAGACGCATCGGGACGAACATCGCTTCCCAGGCGCTCATCGGTTCGTCCGCGAGCGGGCCGAGCGCGATGTCCATGCCGGCCTGCGCGAAGCCATCGGGCGTCATGAGGCGCACCGACTCGGAGCGGAACGTCCACGGCGTCGTCATCGGCTCGAAGCGCCGCGCGAGCGACCCGCCGAGGGCGCGATCGATCGCGTCGCGGAGCCGCGTCGAACAGTTGTCGAGGAAGTAATCGTAGCGATAGTACTTGTTCTCCTCGCGCGCGTTCTCCTCGACGAAGCGCGCGAGGTCGAGCCGTTGCACCGGCGTGAGCGCGGGCACCTGTTCATGGATCGTGCGGTCCTGCCGGCGATACAAGTCGACGAGCCAGGCGGTCGGCAACGCCTCGACCCAGTACCGCGTGTCGCCCGAGAGGAACCGCCCGAGGAAGTTCGGTTCGTCGAAATCGAACATCCCCCAGTTGTAGGCGACGTCCTTGCCGGTCGCTTCGTCCCGCACGCGCAACGCGTTGTGGCCGAAGCGCTCGTAGACGAGGTCGCCGGGGCCGAACGTGATCACCGAGATCGTGATCGACGCGCCTCGCTCGACTTGCGCGCCAGCGCGACCGGCGAGCGCGGCGATGCCCAGCGCGGCCGCGGCGACCGCGCGCACCAACGATCGCGCCGCGCTCACAGCCGCAGTTCCTTCGCCTCGTCGGCCGCCTTGTAGATCGCGTCGAGCAGCTTGTAGAGCCGCACCTGCTCCTTGAGCGACTCGTACTTCTCGTCGCCGCGCACGACGGCGAGGAAGTGGGCGAGCTGCGAGCGATAGCTCTGCACGAACATCGTCTCCTTGGTCGATGCGCCCTGCGGCGAGACATCGATCGGCGTGCCATGCAACTCCTTCGTGATGCGCATCGGCGAGAGGCGCGCCGAGCCCTTCGTGCCGATCACCTCGAACCACCAGCGGTCGTCCTCACCCACATAGTTCCAGTGGACGTCCACCGTGACGTTGAAGCCGCCCTCGCACTCGATGAAGACGACCGCGGCTTCCTCGACGGTGTTCGCGCCGCGACCCCGCTCCATCGCCGTGCTCACGCGCGTCACGCGCGGCGCATCGGTGAGCCAGCCGGCGAGATCGAGCAGCGGCAGCCCGAGCTCGATGAACGCGCCGCCCCCCGCCTCGGCGCGGCGCAGGCGCCAGGCCGCCGTCTGCACGCGTCGCCGATACGCGCCGGCGCGCACCGCCCGGATCTTCCCGAGCTCGCCGCCGCGCAGGAAGGCGTCGAGCGCCTGCACGTCATGCCGATAGCGCGTGTTGTTCGCCACCATGACGATGCGCTTCGCCTTGTCGGCCGCGGCCATGATGCGCTCGACCCCACGCGCGTTGAGCGCGAGCGGGCGCTCGCAGAGCACGTGAAGTCCGGCGCGCAGCGCCGAGATCGCGTGGATCTCGTGTAGATGGTTCGGCGTCGTGATGACGATGCCGTCGATCCCGGGGAACGAGAGCAGCTCGTCGATGTCGCTGCACGTGTCGCGCACGCCGAAGCGCTGCGCCAGCGCGCGGGCCTTCGCCGCGT
>CAYSAR010000224.1:0-4009 GCA_964428985.1 uncultured Gemmatimonadaceae bacterium
CGCGTCACCTGCGCCGGGCGTTCACCACCAACATCGCCGAGGCGCCCGAGGGCGCACGGGAGAGGACGTGATCATGCAATCGGTCGACAGCCTCGAGCGGGAGATCGAGCAGGAGAAGCGAGAGCTCCGCTACAACGTCACGGCGCTCAAGGAGCGCGCGCGCGACTCGGTCGATTGGCGCGTGCAGACGCAGCGGCATCCGCTCGCGATGCTCGGCCTCGCCGCCGCGGGCGGACTGCTGCTCGCCGCAGCGCTCCGTCCGGCCCGGGCGGCGCGCGGGGCAGCCTCGCTCGCCGCCGCCGCCCTGCCGCTCGCGACGCGCGCCGTGATGACGCGCAAGCCGTTCTCGCGACGCAAGGAGGTGCCGGCGCTCCGGCGCGCGGTGCACTCCGCGCGCCGCACTGCCTCACGTGCGGCCGGCCGCGTGGCCGATCGACTCAGCGTCGGTGACTGGGACGGCAGCGTTGAGCGGCGTGCTGAGCAGCCTCCGGCATAAGCCGGACCGCTGGCTGCATCCCGCGCGCCATCGGCGCGCGACGGCGGTGGTGCGCGACCGCGTCCACCGCCCGGACGCGCGCGTGCTCGTGATCTGCCACGGCAACATCTGCCGCAGCCCGTATGCGGCGGCGGTGATTCGCCGGGCGCTCGCGCCGCTCGGCGTCCCGGTCGACTCGGCGGGGATCATCGGCGGCGGCCGGCGCATGCCGGCGCATGCGCACACGAGCGCGCTGCGCCGCGGCGAGGACCTCTCGGAGCACCGCTCGCAGTTGCTCACCCCGGCTCTCGTCCGCGCGGCGACATTGGTCATCGTCATGGACGGCGCCCAGCGGGATCATGTCATGCGGTCGTACGTCTGCGATCCGGGCGCGATCGTGTTGCTCGGGGACTTGGATCCAGAGCCGATCGAGAAGCGGGCGATACGGGACCCGTACGATCAGACGCTCGAGGTGTTCGAGGCGGTGTACGCGCGGATCGATCGGTGCGGTGCGTGCATCGCGGCGCTGGTAGGGGATGCGGAAGGGTTCTCATCGCAGCGACTCACGGCGTTCCGGGAGCAACAGATCCCGCCACAGCGGACTCAGAGGACGCAGCGCGTCTCGGCGGCGTCGTCGAGCTGACGCCTGCCTCTGTGCACTCCGTGTCCTCTGTGGTGATCATCGAGGACACGATCCCCCTGCGCCCCCTGTGGTGAATGCAGTTCCCCCCCTCACCGCATCTGCGCCTGGGACGATGCTGACCCGACCGGTCGCGCGCGCCGCTCGGCCCTCCGCTCGGCCCGCCGCTCGTTCGCGCGCTCATGACGGCGCTCGGCGCCCTCGAACGGCATCGTCGCGACACGGCGTTCCACCCGACGCTCGATCCGCCGCTCGACGCGGTACTGTGGCTTCGCCGTCGGGCGATGGCCGGCGAGGAGCGGTGCATAGATCGAGGCGTAGCGATCGACCATCGTCGTCAACCCATAAGCGCGGTGCGCGCGGCGCTCGGCGCGTTCACCCAGGTCGCGCGCCAGCTCGCGGTCCCTGAGCAGGCGATCGAGCGCCTGCGACAGCTCCAGGGCGTTGCCCGGCGCGACGAGCAACCCACCGTCCTCCCCGATCGCCTGGCGCACATCCCCGACGTCGCTCGCGACGTTCGGCCGGGACGCGAACATCGCCTCGAGCATCGCCAGCGGCAGTCCCTCGGAGAGCGAGGGCTGCGTGAAGACATCGGCCGCGTCGAGCAGGTTCGGGACGTCGGCGCGCAAGCCGAGGAGGTGCAGGCGCGACTCGAGTCCGAGCGACCGCGCAAGGTCGCGCAGGTCGTCCTCCGTCTCCCCGCGGCCGGCGATCACCACCTGCGCATCGGTGTCGAGCATGCTCACCGCCTCGAGCAGGTGGCGATGCCCCTTCACCGGCAGGAGGTTCCCCACCGCGAGGATGATCGGCGTCGTGGCCGGGATGCCGAGTTCCTCGCGCAGCGTCGAGCGCACGCGGCCGGCCGGGCGTACGCCATTCGGGATCACGGCGATCTGCGACCGCGCGACGTAGAGGTCATCGCTCATCTGCGCGGCGAGCGCATCGGAGACCGCGACCGTCGCCTGGCTGCTCGCGACGGCGAAGCGCATCGCGAGCCGCCGTCGCATCTTCTCGGCATAGTACCGGCCGCCGTGCATCGTGATGACATGCGGGATGCCGACCGTGCGCGCGGCGCAGGCGCCGTAGACCGCCATCGAGAACTCGTGCGAGTGCGCGAGCTTGATGCCGCGCGCGCGGAAGGCGGCGGCGAGCTCGCGCGCACAGCGCGGCGAGAGCGGCGCATCGAGGCGATAGCGCTCGATCGCGACCTCGGAACCCGCGAGCTGGGCGGTGAGCCATTCCTCGCCCTGCTCGGGGATGAACACCGTCGTCGGACAGCCGCGCGCGCTCTGCTCGAGCGCCAGTTCGACGACCATCCGTTCGGCGCCGCCGGGGCCGGAGGTCTCGATGAGGTGCGCGATGCGCGCGCCGCGGATGGGCGCGAAGGGATCCGGTCGTTCCGCCGTCATGTGGTTTCCCCGACTCGTGGACGCAGGCCGGCGACCCAAGCCTCGAACGCGGCCGTGCTGATGGATGCCGGCACGTTCATCCGGCGCAGGGCCAGGGGGTCGGACGTGCCGTCGTTGAGGCCGAACTCGAGCGTGACCGCGGTATCGAAGCCGGCACGGCGCACCGCCTCGCGTACGCGCGCGTCGAAGAGGCCATAGGGATAGGAGAAGCATCGCGCGTCGATGCCGGTGCGCTCGCGCAGTTCCTCGCGGCTGCCCTGCGTCTCGCGATGCAGCTCGACGTCGTCAAGCGTCGTGAGGTTGCGATGCGTCGCCGTGTGCACGCCGACCTCGCATCCCTCGCGCGCCGCGCGGGCGATGCGCTCCCACGACGCGCGCCGATGCGTGCGCGGCACGAAGCCTTGGTCGACGTCGAGGCCGCCGATCAGCCGCCCGTCGCCGCCGAGCTCGGTGAGCCAACGCCGCCGCTGCTCCGGCGTCGTCATGCGCACGAGCGCCGGCCGGTCCCACCAGAACGCCTGGTCATGCGGCGTCCCCGTCGGCACGAAGACCGTCGCCGGGAGCCCCATGTCGCGCATGATCGGCCACGCGAGGTCGAAGACGCCGAGGTAGCCATCATCGAACGTGATCGCGGCGCACCCGCGCGTCGATCGAGCCGTGTGCACGCGCTGCGCGAACTCCCGCAGCGTGATCACGGTATAGTGCCGCTCGAGCCACGAGAGCTGCGCGCGGAACTGGTCGACCCCGAGGTGCAGGCCCGGTTCGCCGGTCGCCGGCGTCGGGCGCACGATGTTGTGGTAGCAGAGGATGGCGCCGCCGAGTCGCGTGCGACGGGCGATGGCGGTGATGCCGGTGGTCCGGAGGCCGGAGTAGAACGCGGTGGCGAGCATGGGAGTTGCGAGGGGTTGCCCAGCATGAGAGCAAGCATCGTACCGCGATGGAACAAGTGTCGGCCCCGCATCACCATAGGCCTCCTCGGGCTCATCGTGGCCATCACGTTGCTGCCGGCGGCTCACCGCGGGGATGTCCCGCCCTTCGGCCCGGACGAGCCTCGGTTCATCGACGGCGTCGACGAGCCGCTCTGGCTCGATGACTTCGATGAACCGTTGCTCGCGAAGCCGTCGCGCGACCCGCACGCGGCGGGTCGGCTCGGGCGCTACATCACCATCGGCGATCCGAACGTGCGGCACGACGCGGACGGCGGGCTCGACGGCTCCGGCGCGGTGCGCATGGACTGGTGGGCGGCGCGCGGGAGCGCGCACTGTCGCGATGACTCGCGCATGCTCGAGGCGTCATTCGCGCCGGCGCGCGAGCTCTTCATCCAGTATCACGTGCGCTACTCGCGCGGCTTCACGTTCGATTGGTCGCGCCACCGCCGCTGCACCGGGAACGCGAAGAAGCTCTTCCTCCTCTGGGCGCAGGAGGGCTCGCGCTTCGTCTTCATCAACGAGAACGGCGCGCTCGGCAGCGGGTCCGACGACGACC
>CAYSAR010000225.1:0-3990 GCA_964428985.1 uncultured Gemmatimonadaceae bacterium
GGCGCGACTTCGCCGACGTCTCGCCCATGCGCGTCGGGAATCCGTTCGTCGCCGGCAGTGCGAGGTAGCCGAACGTGAAGCTCGCGTTAATCGTCGGCAGCAGCTCGGCGCGCGCCACGCGGACGCCGGCGTCGCGCGCCCGCGCCGTGAGCTCGGCGGCGCGCACCTGGGGGCGCACGCCGTCGGCGGACGCGTCGGCCAGCGCCGCGTCGGCCAGCGAGAGGACCGTCGGCGCATCGAGGTCGGTCACGAGCGCGAGGGGGCGCTCGACCGGAACGTCGAGCAGCCGCTTGAGCTCGAGCTCGGCGAGCACGCGGTCGCTCTCGGCCTGGAGCGCGAGCGGCTCGAGGTTCGCGCGTTCGACGCGCGCGCGCAGGACCTCGTAGCGCGAGGCGCGACCGGCGCCCTCGAGCTGCTGCACCTGGGCGAGCCGCTCGTCGGCGAGCGCGAGGTTCCGACGCTGGATGTCGGCGATGCGCGCGGTGAAGAGCGCGTCGAGATAGGCGCGCTGCGCATCGATCGCGAGCTGGGCGCGCGTCTCGTCACGCGTGAGCAGCGCGGCCTCCTCCAGCCGTGAGGCGGTCTGCGAGGCCGCGACGATGCGCCCGCCCTGGAAGAGCGGTTGCTGGAGCTGCAGGTTCGTGTTGTAGGTGAAGCTCTGGCCGAAGACCGAACCGACGATCTCGGCGCGCGCGTTCTTGAGCACCTGCGAGTACGACGAATTGAGCCGCAGTTGCGGCAGGCCGGCCGCGCGCGCGGTGACGACCTGCGCGTCGGCGACCTCGATCTGCGCGTTCGCGAGGCGGATCTCGTCCGAGGAACGCAGCATCCGCGTCACCGCGTCCTCGATCGTCAGGTGCAGCGTGTCCGTGGGGGACTGGGCGTCGGCGCGCATCGGCAGCACGGCGCACGCGAGCACCATCGCCGCGATGGCTGCGGGGCCCGGTCGCCACCCGAGGGAATGAGTCAGGTTCATCGAACCCTAAACGTACAAAGGGAGAGGGGCGTTCAGGATTAGAGAACGAGGGGCCGGGGAACGATGCGGGGCGCGCCGGCGAACCGGTGCGCCCCTTTCGACACTTCCACTTAGCTGAAGGTGGCTACCCGTCGGTGCGCTTTACGTAAGCGTCGGGTCGCTACTCCGGCACCGCGTCGAGGAACTGCAGCGTCTTGCGCCGCGTGACGACGGAGCGAAGCGCAGCGTAGACGTCGGGGTCGAGCAGCGTGCCCGAGCGCTCGCCAAGGAACTCGATCGCGTCGGCGGGGCTCATCGGGTCGCGCCACGCGCGGCGCGAGGTGAGCGCGTCGTAGGCGTCGGCGGCGGCGAGGATGCGTCCGCCGAGGTGGATCGCGGTGCCCGAGATCCCACGCGGGTAGCCGCTCCCGTCCCAGTGCTCGTGATGGTCCTGGATCGCCGGGAGCGTATGCGCGATCGGCTTGATCGGCGAGAGGATCTCGAGACCGATCCGCACGTGGTCGCGCACGTGCTCGAACTCCTCGTCCGTCAGCGCACCGGGCTTGTTCAGCACCGACTCGCGGATGCCGATCTTGCCGACGTCCATGAGGCGGCCGGCGAGGCGCAGGGCGTCTACGTCGTCGTCGCTGAGTCCCATCGCGGTCGCGATCGACGCCGCGAGCTCGGAGGCGCGATCGGAGTGGCCGCGGAGGAACGGGTCCTTCGCCTCCTGCGCCTGCACCAGCGCCTTCACCGTGTCGACGACGATGCTGTGCAGCATCTGCCGCTCGCGGCCGAGCTCCTCGGTCTGTGCCGCGACCTCCTCGCGGATGAGCCGCTCGACCTTGCGCTGCTCGATCGAGAGGTCGCGCTTGTGGAGCACGCGCTCGACGGCGGTCGCGAGGTCGCCGAGCTCGATCGGCTTCATGAGGTAATCCATCGCGCCCTGCGCGAGGGCCTCGGTCGCCGTCGGGGCGTCGTTGACGGCGGTGAGCATCATGACCGCGAGGTCGGCGTCGATCGCGAGCGCGGCGGGGACGAGCTCGAGCCCGCTCATGCCGGGCATGCGCACGTCGGCGAGCATCGCGACGAAGCGCTCGGCGCGCAGCGCCTCGAGCGCGGCGTTGCCGGACTCGCAGGTCGTGACCTCGAAGCCGCGCGATCGCAGGAACCTGCCGAGCGCGCTGCGAATCATGTCCTCGTCGTCGACGACGAGGATGCGCCGCACACTGGGCTCGGTGACAGCCCGGATCGCGCGCGTCAATCGGGAAGGCGTGCCAGCTCGGGGATCGGACATCGTTCGGAGCAACTCCGTGTGCGGTAGGCCGAGGTGCCCTCAGTACGGCGGCGCCCGCATACGCTCGGGTAGAAGCGGGACCGACGCAAGTATCGACGAGAGCGCGCTACTCCTCCACGAACTCGACGCGGACCGGTCCGGGGATGATGCCGGCTTTCACGCCCCGTTCAAGGAAGAGGCGGATCGCCTCCCGCCCGCGCTGCCCGTAGTCGAGCGTCCAGTCGTTGACGTACATACCCACGAAGGTGTCAGCCTTGCTACGGTCGAGGCCTCTGGCGTACTGCATGGCGTGGTCGAGCGCGGCGGTACGGTGCTCCAAGGCGTGCGCGATACTGGCGTGAAGATGTCGCGCAATCTTCTTCATGAGATCGGGTCCAAGGTCCTTTCGGATCACGTTCCCGCCGAGCGGAAGCGGCAAGCCCGTCTCGCCATACCACCACTCGCCAAGGTCGGCGATGAGGTGAAGACCCAGCTCCGGGAAGGTCAGCTGACCCTCGTGGATGAGGAGCCCGATGTCGACCTTCTTATCGACAACGGCCTGTTCGATTTCATCGAACGGGATCACGACCGGCTCGAACTCCGGCTCGTACAGCCGCAGCGCGAGATACGCGCTCGTCTTGAGCCCAGGCACGGCGATGCGCTTGCCGCGCACGTCCGCCTTCGTCATCGGCGTCCGCGCGACGAGTCGCGGTCCGTAGCGATCGCCCATCGAGGCGCCGCTCGGCAGCAGTGCATAGCGATCGGCGATGCCGGCGTACGCGTGGATCGAGACCGCGGTCACCTCGAGTTCGCCACGCATCGCGCGCTGGTTCAGCGACTCGATGTCCTGCAGCTCGTGCACGTAGGTGAGGCCTTCGGTGTCGACCTTGTTCGTCGCGAGCGCGTAGAACATGAACGCGTCGTCGCTGTCGGGAGAGTGCGCGACGCGGATCGTGCGCGCGGTCGTGGTGTCGGTCATGCGTCGGGAGAGCTGGAAGGAGGTCGTCGCGCGTCGAGGTCGCGGACGGCGGCGTCGATGTCGGCCTGGTGGTCGACGTACTCGGGGAGGCGCTTCGCGCGCTCGTCGGTCAGTGCGGCCTCGAAGCGCCGGGCGTACGCGGCGCGCGCGGCGGTGTCGAGCTGCACGCCGGCGGCGCGCATGCCGAGGATGAGGCCGAGCAGGTGGCGTGGCTCGGCGGCGAGGATCGAATCGGCGTGCGCGCGCGCGAGCGCCCCGTCGCCGCTCACGACGCCGAGCAGTCCGAGGTCATACCGGCGGTGCGGGTCGAGCGGCGCGAGCGCCTCGAACGAGGCGATCGCCATCGGCGCGAAGAACGCGACCGAGTCGGAATGCCCGGCCGACACATAGCGCATGACGCGATCGAAGAGGCGCTCGGCCCGCTCGTTCGGCGTCATCTGCGAGATGTCGACGGCGCGCGCCCCGTCCTGCGCGACGTTCGCGGCCGGCGGTGCCGACGCCGCGCCGCGCCGCCAGTTCTGCCCGACGATGAACGCGAGCAGCGAGAGCAGCGCGATGCCGGCGACGGCCCATGGCAGTTGCTGCCCGCCGGCGGCCGGCGTCGCGCCGCCGCCGCCGGGCGCGCCGTCGCCGGTGACCGACGCGCCACATCGGTGGCAGAACTTCGCCCCCGGCGTGAGCTTCGTGCCGCAGGCCGAGCAGTGCTTGGGCATCCGCCAAAGCTAACCGGCGCTCGCGTGCGAAGGTACCCGCGGGAACGGCGCGGCCCCCGCCGCGCAA
>CAYSAR010000226.1:0-477 GCA_964428985.1 uncultured Gemmatimonadaceae bacterium
CATCGCCACGTCCGCGCGTGCACGTCACGCGCCGGCTGCCCGCGAAGGTCGAGCGCGTGCTCACGGCGGAGTTCGACGTCGTGCTGAACGAGTCCGACGCGCCGACCACCCCGCGTACGTTGCGGGATGCGCTCGGGGACGCCGACGCGGTGCTCGCGACCGTGACCGATCCGCTTGACGCGTCGTGCTTCACCGGCGGGTTACGCGCGCGCGCGATCGCGAACTTCGGCGTCGGCGTGAACCACATCGACCTCGAGGCGGCGAGGCGGGCCGGCGTCGTCGTGACGAACACGCCGGACGTCCTCACCGAGGACACCGCCGATCTCGCGATCGCGCTCATGCTCGCGACGCTGCGCCGCCTCGGCGAGGGCGAGCGCGAGTTGCGCAGCGGACGTTGGACCGGCTGGCGCCCAACGCATCTCATGGGCCGTCGCCTGAGCGGCAAGACCTTGGGCATCGTCGGGCTCGGACGGATCG
>CAYSAR010000226.1:487-3934 GCA_964428985.1 uncultured Gemmatimonadaceae bacterium
GACGGATCGGACGCGCCGTCGCACATCGCGCGGAGCGCGGGTTCGGCATGCGCGTGCTCGCGTGGAGCCGGTCGAAGCGGCGCGATTCCGAGGCAGGGACGGGAATCGAGCGCGTCAACAAGCTCGACGAGCTCCTCGAGCGCAGTGACATCGTGAGCCTGCATTGCCCGCTCGTGAAGACGACGCGGCACCTCATCGGCGCCGCGCAGCTCGAGCGGCTCGGGCCGGAGGGCGTGCTGATCAACACGGCGCGCGGGCCGGTCGTCGACGAGGCCGCGCTCGTCGAGGCGCTCGACGCCGGGCGCATCGCGGGCGCCGGTCTCGATGTCTACGAGGACGAGCCGCGCGTGCACCCGGGGTTGATCGATCGCGACGACGTCGTCCTACTGCCTCACTTGGGCAGCGCGACGCGCGAATCGCGTGAGGCCATGGGGATGAGGGCGATCGAGAACCTGCGCGCCTTCTTCGCCGGAAGGGAGCCGCCCGACCGCGTTGCCTGACACCTACCGGCATCGTTCGGCTTGCTGGCGACCGACACGATTCCCTAGCTTACCGGACCGCAGCTCCCACCTCAGCAGCGAACCATGACGACCTACAAGCATGCGCGCGTCCCAACGAAGGGCGAGCGCATCGAGGCCTCCGGCGGCCGATTCCGCGCGCCCGACAATCCGATCATCCCCTTCATCGAGGGCGATGGCACCGGCCCCGACATCTGGCGTGCAAGCGTCCGCGTGTTCGACGCGGCGGTCGAGCGTGCCTACGGCGGCAAACGGCGCATCCACTGGATGGAGGTCCTCGCCGGCGAGAAGGCGTTCAAGCAGACCGGCGAGTGGATGCCGAACGAGACGCTCGAAGCCGTCCGCGAGTTCAAGGTCGCCATCAAGGGACCGCTCACCACGCCGGTCGGCGGCGGCATCCGCTCGCTCAACGTCGCGCTGCGCCAGGAGCTCGATCTCTACGCCTGCATCCGTCCGGTGCGCTACTTCGAGGGCGTCGGCGCGCCGGTGAAGCATCCGCAGAAGGTCGACATCGTGATCTTCCGCGAGAACATCGAGGACGTCTACTCCGGCATCGAGTTCAAGGCGGGCTCGGCCGAGTCGGAGAAGCTGCGGCAGTTCATCGAGAAGGAGTTCGGCAAGAAGATCCGTCCCGAGTCGGCGATCGGCATCAAGCCGATGTCGGCGTTCGGGTCGAAGCGCCTCATCGAGATGGCGATCAAGTACGCCCTGCGCACGCACCGGCCCTCGGTCACGCTGATGCACAAGGGGAACATCATGAAGTTCACCGAGGGTGGCTTCCGGGACTGGGGCTACGAACTCGCGCGCGAGATGCTCGGCGAACACGTCGTGACCGAGGAACAGCTCTCGCACGCCGGCGGGAAGGCGCGCGCCGATGCCGTCGTGCTCAAGGACCGCATCGCCGACTCGATGTTCCAGCAGATCCTGCTGCGGCCGGAGGAATACTCGGTCGTCGCGACGCCGAACCTCAATGGCGACTACATCTCCGACGCGCTCGCGGCCGAGGTCGGCGGGCTCGGCATCGCGCCGGGCGGCAACGTCGGTGACGAGGCGGCGGTGTTCGAGGCGACGCATGGCACCGCGCCGAAGTACGCCGGGCTCGACAAGATCAACCCCGGCAGCGTGATCCTCTCGGGCGTCATGATGCTCGAGCAGATCGGCTGGGACGAGGCCGGCAAGTTGATCATCGGGGGCTTGGAACACGCAATCGCCGCGAAGACGGTCACCTACGACCTCGCGCGGCAGATGCCCGGCGCGACCGAGGTGTCCACGAGCGGCTTCGGCGACGCGATCATCAAGGGGATGGGCGCATGATCAAGCCCCTCGACTTCTCGGTCCGTGCCGGCGATCCGGCGCGCCTCGCGACGCCCCTCCTCGCGATCGCGCTGCCGGCGAACCCGGCGATGCCGCGCGCGCTCGCCGCGCTCGACAAGCGCTATGGGGGTGCGATCAGCCGTGCGATCCGCCGCAAGGACTTCAACGGCGGCAAGGACGAGACGCTGATGCTCTTCGCGCCGGGAGCGGGCCCCGAGCGCGTGCTCCTCGTCGGTCTCGGCACCGCTGAGCGGGTCAAGGGCATGACACGCGCCGCGACGATGGCCGGTCGCCGCGCGCAGGGACTCAACATCGGCACGATGGCGTTCTGGGCCGAGCATCTCGAGGGCGCCGCGCTCGAGGGCGCGATCGCCGGGATTTCGGCCGGCAGTTGGGAGTTCCGCGAGTTCCACTCGAAGCCGAAGGACGCGGGGAACGCGCGCAAGCCGAAGCCGCTGGCGAGCGCGGTGCTCGTCGTGCCGAACGTGCGCGCGGCCGCCCCAGCGGTCTCGGCCGGCGCCGCGGTCGCGGCGGGCCAGCGTGTGACGCGTTATCTCGCGATGCTCCCGGGCAACATCTGCACGCCCGACTACCTTGCGCGCACCGCGCGGGACATCGCGAAGCGCCACAAGCTGGGCGTGAAGGTCATGGGCCGCAGCGAGCTCAAGCGGCTCAAGATGGGCGCCTTCCTCGCCGTCGCGCAGGGGACGCCGCAGGACCCGAAGCTCATCGTGCTGGAGTATCGCGGCGGTCGACGTGGCGAGGCGCCGGTCGCGCTCGTGGGCAAGGGGCTCTGCTTCGATTCCGGCGGCATCAGCATCAAGCCGGCGCCGAACATGGAGCTCATGAAGTTCGACATGTCCGGTGCCGCCGGCGTGCTCGGCGCGATGGAGGCGATCGCGCGGCTCAAGCCCAGGATCAACGTCGTCGCGCTCGTCGGCTCCACGACGAACATGCTCTCCGGGGAGGCGATGAAGCCGGGTGACGTCGTGCGCGCGATGAGCGGCAAGTCGATCGAGATCCAGAACACCGACGCCGAGGGCCGCCTCGTCCTCGCCGACGTCCTGTCGTACGCCCGGCGCTACGAGCCGCAGGTGATCGTCGACGCGGCGACGCTGACCGGCGCCTGTGTCGTCGCCCTCGGCAACACGACGGTCGGCGTCATGGGGAACGATCAGGCCGTCATCGACGAGGTGCTCGCCGCCGGTCGTCGCGGGAACGAGGTCGGGTGGCAACTCCCGCTCTTCGAGGAGTACAAGGACCTCATCAAGTCGGACGTGGCTGACATTCGCAACATCGGCGGCAAGGGAGCGGGGACGATCACCGCCGCGCTCTTCCTCGCGGAATTCACCGAGGGCATCCCGTGGGTGCACCTGGACGTCGCCGGTACGGCGTACGCCGAGAACGACTTGGTCGTGATGCCGAAGGGGCCGACCGGCACGCCGGTGCGGACCTTCGTGGAATTCGTGCGCGGGAGAGCGGGCTGACGACGATGGCGGGCGCGAGGCTCGCGCTCGTCGTCGCGCTGGCGTGGGCGCTCACGCCGGCGTTCCCCGCCACGATGCGGGCGCAGGTGCGCGACACGGTGCCCACGCGCGTGCCGCTCCCCGACAGC
>CAYSAR010000227.1:0-3928 GCA_964428985.1 uncultured Gemmatimonadaceae bacterium
GCAAGGGCCTGATGATGTACGGCCAGATGACCGCCGGCTCGTGGATCTACATCGGGTCGCAGGGCATCGTGCAGGGGACGTACGAGACGTTCGGCTCCCTCGCGCGCAAGCATTTCGGCGGTTCGCTCGCGGGGAAGTTCGTGCTCACCGCCGGCCTCGGCGGCATGGGCGGCGCACAGCCCCTCGCCGCGACGATGAACGACGCCGCCCTCCTCGGCGTCGAGGTCGATCCGGCGCGCATCGAGAAGCGGCTCCAGACCGGCTACTGCGACCGCATGACGCGTGACCTCGACGAGGCGCTGCGCTGGGTGCAGGACGCGCGCGTCGCGAAACGGGGGCTCTCGGTCGGACTCGTCGGCAACGCGGCCGAGGTGCTGCCGCTCATGGTGCAGCGCGGCGTGATCCCCGACGTCGTGACCGACCAGACGTCGGCGCACGACATGCTGAACGGCTATGTGCCCGCTGGCATGTCGCTCGAGGAGGCGGCGACGCTGCGCGTGAGCGACCCCACGGCGTACCTCGCGCGCTCGACGGCGAGCGTCGTCGAGCACGTCCGCGCGATGCGCGCGATGCAGGACCGCGGCGCGATCGCGTTCGACTACGGCAACAACATCAGGACGGTCGCGCTCGATGCCGGCCTGAGCGATGCGTTCCGCATCCCCGGCTTCGTGCCGGAGTACATCCGCCCGCTGTTCTGCGAAGGGAAGGGCCCGTTCCGCTGGGCGGCGCTGAGCGGCGACCCCGCCGACATCGCGCGCACCGACGAACTCGTGCTGCGGATGTTCCCCGACGACAAGCATCTCGCGCGGTGGATCGGCATGGCCAAGGAACGGATCCACTTCCAAGGGCTGCCGGCGCGCATCTGCTGGCTCGGGCAGGGGGACCGTGCGCGCTTCGGCGTCGCGCTCAACGACCTCGTCGCGAAGGGGGAGATCAGCGCGCCGATCGTCATCGGCCGCGACCACCTCGACACCGGCAGCGTCGCCTCACCGTTCCGCGAGACCGAGGGGATGCAGGACGGCACCGACGCCGTCGCCGACTGGGCGATCCTCAACGCGATGCTCAACGTCGCCGGCGGCGCGAGCTGGGTGAGCTTCCACCACGGCGGCGGCGTCGGCATCGGCAACTCGCTGCACGCGGGGCAGGTCATCGTCGCCGACGGGACGCCGATGATGCGGGAGCGGCTCCAGCGGGTGCTGACGAACGACCCGGGCATCGGGGTCGCGCGGCATGCGGATGCGGGGTATGAGATCGCACGCGCGGCGGCGATGCGGGAGGGGATCAAGATCCCGATGCTCCCGTAGCCATGATGGCGATGCGAGGACGGGCTGCCACGGTCCGTGGTGCGGGGGGTGGTGCTCGATGCCTGCAGCGGGGGTGATGCCTGTTGAGTGATACCGATGCTTGATGCTTGGGCTAGGATGAGCTCCCTACCTAAGCATCACGTAGCGGCTTCACTCACCAAGCATCCCCCACGCATCAAGCACCGAGCACCGCCCCCCGAACCACGGACCGCCGTGAGCCTCCTCCCGAACCACGGACCGCCGTGAGCAGCCTCCCGAACCACGGACCGCCGTAGCCGTCTCTCACCCCGCATCGCGTGCTCTCGAGAAAGTTCAAGGCCTGGCACCTCGCCCCCTTCAGCGCCAAGTACCTCCGCCTCCGCCTAGCCAAGCGTCCGGTCCTCGTCCACTTCGAAGTCACCATGCGCTGCAACGCGCGGTGTGGCTTTTGCGACTACTGGAAGACCGACGCGGCGATGAAGGCGAAGGAACTCGCCTCCTTCGTCGATGCCGCGCGGGCCTTCGATCCCATGCTCATCACCTGGACCGGCGGCGAACCGCTGCTCCGCAAGGATCTCGAGGACCTCGTCGGCGCGGTCGATCGCGCCGTCCGCACGAAGTACACCACGCTCATCACGCATGGCGCGATGCTCACGCCCGAACGCGCCCGCTCCCTCTGGGACGCCGGCATCGCGCAGTTCAGCATCTCGCTCGACTATCCCGACGCACGCCATGACCGCGCGCGCGGCATCCCCGGCCTCGCCGAGCGCATCCTCGCGAACGCGGCCGCGATCCGCGCCGCCGGCATGACCGTCCGCTTCAACACGGTCATCAAGGACGACAACCTCGACGACATCATGCCGCTCGTGCACGAGGCGGCGCGGATGCACGTCGGGGTGAACCTGAGCGTCTACACCGACTCGAAGAACGGCAATCGCGCGCACCTCCTCCGCGAGCCCCACTTCGCGCGCGTCGAGACGCTCGTCGCCGAGCTGCTCGCGTTCAAGCGCCGCCGCCGCGGCGTGATCTCGAACTCCGATCACTATCTCGCGAACATCCCACGCTACCTGCGCGGCGAGATGACCGAACCCTGCCGGTCGGGGCAGGACACGGTGCACATCGACCCCTACGGTCACGTGCGCCGCTGCCCCGATTTCCCCGCCGACGGTCATTGGTCCACGTACGACGGCTACGCGCCCATCAAGTGCGACCAGTGTTACTATGCCTGCCGCGGCGAGGCGCAGGCCCCGCTGCTTCCCGGACGCTTCCTCGACCTCGTCGGCTCGGCGTGACCTACGTCGGGCCGCGACCGACCTCGGCATGACCGACATCGCGCTCTTCCTCAACGCCTCCCAAGTCGTCACCTGCGCCGGACCCGCGCGCTCCCGCCGCGGGTCGGAGATGCACGATGCCGGCGTCCGCGATGGCGTCGGCGTCGCCGTCGACGTCGAGAAGGGCACCGTGCTCGACGTCGCCGCCGATGCCGACCTGCGCACGCGCCACGCCGGCGCGACGGCGATCGACTGCGACCGCGGCGTGCTCACGCCCGGCTTCGTCGACTCGCACACGCACGCGATCTTCGGCCGCGCGCGGTACGAGGAGCAGGAGCTGCGCGCCGCCGGCGTCGGCTACCTCGAGATCGCACGCCGCGGCGGCGGCATCCACTCCTCGGTGCGCGACCTCCGCACGCGCGGCGAGGACGACCTCGTCGCGCTCGCCGCGGCGCGACTCCGCCGACTCGCGGCGCACGGCACGACGACGGTCGAGGTGAAGTCGGGTTATGGCCTCTCGCTCGAGAGTGAGCTCGCGACGCTGCGTGTCATCCGCCGCCTCGCCGAGGACGCGTCGCTGCCCCTGCGTCTCGTCCCGACCTTCCTCGGTGCGCACGAGGTCCCCCTCGAGTACCGCGAGGCGCCGCGGTCGCGCGAGGAGTACATCGGCGTCGTGACGGAGGAAATGATCCCCGCCGTCGCGCGGCAGGGCCTCGCGCGCTTCTGCGACGTCTTCTGCGAACCCGGCGTCTACTCGGTCGATGAGACGCGGCGCATCCTCGGCGCGGCGCGCGCGAACGGTCTCGAGCTCAAGCTCCACGCCGACGAACTCGAGAACGGCGCCGCGGCCGAGCTCGCGGCGGCGCTCGGCGCGACGTCGGCGGACCACCTCGCCGCCATCTCCGAGGCTGGCATCAAGGCGCTCGCCGCCGCCGGTACCGTCGCGACGCTGTTGCCGGGGACGATGCTCTTCCTCGGCCGATCGAAGCAGGCGCCCGCCCGCGCGCTCATCGAGGCTGGCGTCCCCGTCGCGCTCGCGTCGGACTTCAATCCGGGCACGAGCCCCACCGTGAACCTCCCGCTCGTATTGACGCTCGGCGTGAGCCAGCTCCGGCTGAGCGTCGCCGAAGCGTTCATCGCCGCGACGGTCAATGGCGCCGCCGCGGTGGGGATGGCGGCGGAGCTCGGGCAGATCGCACCGGGATTCCAGGCCGACCTCGCGCTCTTCGGCGTGCAGGACCATCGCGAGATCCCGTACTGGTACGGCGATAACCGCTGCGAGGCGACGTGGCTCGCAGGGCGGCGACGCGGCTGAAAACGCTTGTCCCGCCTGCGGTGCGGCGGGTACCTTTCCCGGATGGCCGACATCCTCAA
>CAYSAR010000228.1:0-3901 GCA_964428985.1 uncultured Gemmatimonadaceae bacterium
GTGCCTCGGGAAGTACGCGCATCATCGACTCCTCGAACTGGAGCCACTGCCGTCCGAAGAAGTCGTCGACGATGAGGAACCCGCCCTTCCTGATCCAGTCGCGCAGCCCAGCCGCCTCGGCCTCGTCGGGAACCCAGTAGCCCGGCTCCGAGAGGTACGCGACGGGGTAACGGAAGAGGGCCGTGTCATCCATCGTGAGGACATTGCTGCCCTTCACGTGAGGGCCGACCGTCGTCAGCTCCTCGAGGATCGTCATGAAGTTCCGCTCCATCGCCGGGTAGTCGAACGCCCACCCGCCGCGGCCGCCGAGGTTCGTGTACATGAGCCGCACGAACGTGAAGCGGCCGTCGTAGGGGACGTTCGGCTCGACGAAGCTGCTGTTCCGCCGCCCGCGTTGCGCGTGCGCAAGCCCCACCGTCAGCGCCAGCGCGACGGTCGCGAGGACCGCGGTCGGGAGGAGGGTCGCGAGACGACGCCGCATACCGCTAACGTACACCGCACCCCGAAAGTAGAATAGGTCCGGATGCTCATCCTCAAGTTCATCCAGTCGCTCTTCAAGGCGCTCAACTCCGACGGCACGCCCGGGCAGGTCGCGATGGGCATGGCCTTGGGCGCCGCGTTCGGCCTCACGCCGACGATGAGCCTGCACAACGTCGTCATCCTCGCCGTCGCGATGCTCACGACGGTCTCCTTCCCGGGCGTCATGCTCGGCTGGCTGATCGCGACGCCGATCGGCTTCATGCTCGACCCGCTCTTCGATCGCGTCGGCATGGCGATCCTGATGAACGACGCCTTTGCGCCGTTCTTCACCTGGGTCATCAACACGCCGATCGTCGCGCTGAGCCGGCTGAACAACACGATCGTGCTCGGGAGCCTCGTCTCCTGGCTCGTGCTGCTGGTGCCGCTGTACTTCGTGTTCCGGTTCCTCGTCGCGCGCTACCGCGCCGACATCTACGCCCGACTCGAGAAGGCGCGCTTCTTCCAGGCGATCAAGGCGTCGAAGCTCTGGGCCGTCTACGACATGTTCCGGCCATGAGCGACACGCCCATGCCCTCCGCCGGCGGCGGCTTGATGCCACCGCCCGTCAAGACCAGCACGGCGTCGTCGGCACCGGCGCCACGACGTCGTCAGGGCTGGATCCGCTGGAAGGCGTTCCTTCCGCTGAGCGTCTTCCTCATCCTCTTGATCGGCGGCTACCTGCTCTTCGCCGACACGCTCGTGAAGCGTGGCGTCGAGAAGGGTGGCACGGCGATGGTCGGTGCGAAGGTCGACCTCGCCGAGGCCGACCTCTCGATCGGCGACGGCTCGATCGCGATGCGCGGCCTCGCGGTGACGAACCCCTCGAAGCCGATGACGAACCTCTTCGAGGCCGAGGAGATCCAGCTCGACCTGCGCGTGCTGCCGCTGCTCGAGAAGAAGGTCGTGATCGACACGGTGGCGGTGCGCGGGCTGCGCTTCGGCACGCCGCGCGAGACGTCGGGCGCGATCGACCGGCCGAGCGAACCGGCCGAGGAGTCTCAGGGTGTCGTCGATGCCTGGCTCTCGCAGGTGAAGGTGCCGCCGTTCACGCTCCAGACGCTCACGCAGACGGTGAACGTCGACGCGATCTCCCCTGAGTCCCTCGCGACGCTGCGTGAGGCGCGGCATGCGGTCGCCTACGTCGACACGGCGCGCGCGAAGCTCCAGGCCGACCTCGCCGCGCTCGACCCGCGTCCGACGATCGATTCGGCCGAGGCGCTCGTCGCGCGCTTGCGCACGGCGAACCTCCGCACGCTCGGCATTGCCGGCACGCGGCAGGCCGTGGCGGACGTGCGCCGCACGGTCGATGCGCTTGGCAAGCTCGACGACCGCCTGCGCGACTTTGAGAATGAGGTGAAGACGAACGCCGGCGGCCTCACCCAACGGCTCCAGGCGATCCCCGCCGCGCGCACGCAGGACTACGCGTACGCGCGCGGTCTGCTCAAGCTGCCGACGCTCGACATCCCGTCGCTCGGACCGCAGCTCTTCAGCGACGTGATCGCCGACCAGGTCGGCCAGCTGATGTACTGGACGCAGATGGCGGAGAAGTACCTGCCGCCGGGCATCAAGCGGCAGATGAAGCCTGGCCCGAAGCGCCTGCGCGCGTCGGGCACCGACGTGTTGTTCGCGAAGGAGACGGTGCTCCCCGACTTCCTCATGCAGCTCGCCGAGCTCTCCCTCGCGATCGGCGGGGAAGGCGCGGCGGCGGGAGACTACCTCGCGCGCGTGACCGGCGTGACGACGCAGCCGGCCGTCTACGGCCAGCCGACGCGGTTCGTCGTCTCGCGCGGCAACGCCGCCGTCGGCCCGCGCGACGTGAACATCGGAGGCATGCTCGACCATCGCGCCGAGCCGATGCGCGACAGCGTGCGCGCGGCGATCGGCGGCATCCGCATGCCGTCGTTCAACCTGAGCGGCATCGGCGCGCAGCTCGCGCTCGGCAACGGCTTCACCGACCTGCGGTTCGAGCGGCGCGGCGGCACGATGGAAGGCCGTTGGCTCTGGCGCGCGACCGGCGTGCAGTGGACGCGCGATTCGACGGCGGCGAGCCGCGCGAGCACGCCAGCGATGCGGCTCGTCGAGGACGCGGTGTGGCGCGCCGTGAGCCGCATCGACTCGGTCGAGATCGAGGCGACGTTCAGTGGTTCGGTGACGGGGCCTTCGCTCGGGATCCGCACGAACGTCGCGAGCGCGGTGAGCAACGCGCTGCGCGATCAGCTTGGCGAGGAATTGGGGGGCGCCGAGCAGCAGGTGCGTGCAAAGGTGGATGAACTCTGCGACGCGCGCGTGGCGGAGGCAGAGTCGCAGGCGGATGTGGTGAAGCGAGATGTAGAAGCGCTGGTCGCGGCGGAGCGGGCGAAGCTCGACGAACAGAAGAAGGCGTTGGAGGCGCGGCTGCGGGAGCTGGTGCGGATCCCCGGGATCGGCTGAGGTGCTGGAGGAGAGACGAGGGAGGGAGCACGGCGACGCGAGTCGCGGGGAATGGTGCTGGGTACCTGGTGCGAGGCCCCGCCATCTCGCATTTCTCGCACCCTGCACCAAGCACCATTCCCCGCGAGTCGTATCGCCGTGCTTCTTCTACACTCCCTCTTCCAGCACCACGCGTGGCCGACGCCAGAGCATCGCGACGCCGAGTGCAGCGGCCACCAATGAAGCGAGGAAGATCGCGATCTTCGCGGCCGCATAATCCTCTGAAGACGGAAACGCCGCACTCGCGATGAACAACGCCATCGTGAATCCGATGCCACCGAGCATCCCGGCGCCGGCCAGCTGGCGCCAGGAGTAGGCGACCGGCTTCTCGGCGATCCCCGACATGACGGCCAAGCGTGCCGCGACGAAGATGCCGACCGGCTTGCCGACGATGAGGCCGAGCATGATCGCGGCGGTGAGGCTGCCGCGTCCCTCGAAGACGCCGAGCGACCAGGCGACGCCGGCGTTCGCGAGCGCGAAGACGGGGAGCACGAAGTAGCTCGACCAGGGTTCGATCGTGCGGAGCAGTCGATCGGCCGGCGACTCGATGCGATCGTGGATCGCGTTGAGCGCATTCAGCGCGGGCTCCGACGGGCCGACGCGCATCGCCTCGCCTTCGTGCTCATCCTCGACGTGGATCACGGCCGCCGCCTGCGCCATCAACGCCTTGAGGTTCGGCGGGGGGAGCGCGGGCACGAGCAACGCGAGGACGACACCGGCGAGCGTCGCATGTAGCCCGGCCTCGTGCAGCAGCACCCAAAGCGCGACGCCGAGCACCGCGTACGGCAGGGACTTGTAGACCGCGAGGCGGTTCAGCGCGAAGAGCATCAGGGCGACGATGCCGCTCGCGGCGAGATATCCGACATGGATCTCGCCCGTGTAGAAGAGCGCGATGATGAGGATCGCGACGATG
>CAYSAR010000229.1:0-3863 GCA_964428985.1 uncultured Gemmatimonadaceae bacterium
GAGTAGACGAATAGGTTCACGCCCATGAGCAGCGCCTGCTCGTGCGACTACGGCGGATCGTCGGGATAGGTGCCGAAGTCCTCCCATCCATTGCCGAGGTCGCTCTCATACGAATAGAACACCGCGAGGCGGTCACCGATGAAGATGCCGAACCCGCGCGCCGGCTTGGCGTCGTGCTCGTGGATCTTCGGCACCCCCTGCGGGAACTCGTAGACGATGCGGTAGATCGCGTGGTCGAGCGGCACGTCGACGAGCGGCCGGTCGGGGAAGACCTTCGCGATCTCGCGGCGGAAATGCTCGTCGAGCCCATAGTTGTCATCGACGTGGAGGAAGCCGCCGCGCAGCAGGTAGTCGCGCAGCCGGACGACCTCGGCGTCGCTGAACCGCACGTTGCCGTGCCCCGTCATGTGCAGGAACGGGTGGTCGAAGAGCTGGTCGTCGAGGAGCGTCGTGCGCGCCTCGCGCGGTTCGACGGCGAGCGACGTGCGCTCGCGGATCGCGCGGATCAGGTTCGGCAGGCTCGACGGGTTCGCGTACCAGTCATCGCCGTCGTACTGGAGCCGCGCGACGGAGAGCCGCGGCGCGTCGGCGGCCGGCGCGATCGCTCCCAGCGTGACCGCGACGACGGCGGCGAGGCTCGCCCCGAGCGCCAGGCGGCGGGCGACGCGACGACGACGGGCGGTGGCGCGGACGGTCATGGCTCGTGGGCAAGGCGGTAGGCGACGTTCCGCGGCGCGTGCGCGGTCTCCATCAATACGCGCTGGACGTCGCGCGCGCTCATGCCCGCGGCGCGCAACGCGACCGCGCGCTCCCGAAGCGCCGCCTCGTCAAGCACGACCTCACCGGCGCCGGCGATCACGATCACGACCTCGCCGCGCGGGGACGTCTCCCCGTAGTACGTGGCCAGTTCGGCGGCCGTTCCGCGCCGGAACTCCTCATGCTGCTTCGTCAGCTCCCGTGCGACGACCGTTGCCCGGGATGATGCGCCCGCGGTCGCGAGCGCCGCCAGCGTGTCGGCGGTCCGGTTCGCCGCTTCGTAGAGGACCGCCACGTGCGGGCAGGCGACGATCTCGGCGAGGGTGCGCGTGCGCTCCGCGCCCTTGCGCGGCAGAAAGCCGAAGAAGGTGAACCGCTCGAGCCCGAGCCCCGCGCCGACGAGCGCCGCGAGTAACGCGGACGGACCCGGCACGGGTGACACCGCGATACCGGCGTCGATCGCGGCGCGCACCAGGCGATCGCCCGGGTCGGACAGCAGCGGCGTGCCGGCGTCGCTCACGAGCGCGACGGAGTCGCCGCCGAGGAGCCGGGCGACGATGCGCGACGTGGACGATGCCTCGTTGTGCTCGTGGTGCGACTGGAGCGGCGTACGGATCTCGAACCGGTCACAGAGGATGCGCGTGTGGCGCGTGTCCTCGGCGAGGATCACGGCGACCGACCTCAGGACCTCGACCGCGCGCGGCGAGAGGTCCCCGAGGTTGCCGATCGGCGTGCTCACGATGTGCAGCGTCCCGGGAGCAGCATCACCCTGCTCGCCGGGGGCGTTCACCACTTCACCTTCCACGGCAGCCCGTCATAGAGGCCGGCGGCCTGGAACATGTGCCGACGGTCGTGCGTGAGCTCCTTGAGGAGCGTCTCCGGCGGGAGCGTATCGGGCGCGGCGGCCCAGAGCACGTCGGCGACCCACGCGACGATCGCCGAGGTCAGGTGCGCGGTGTCGGTCACGGGGTCGCGCGTCGTCGGGTGCAATGGCGAGAAGCGGTCGAGGAGCTCGTGCTTCTGGACGAGCGTGCGCCGCGCGCCTTCCATGACCTCCTTTGCGGCCCCGACCCCGGCGTCCTGGAGCCGCTGCGCGAGCGATGTCATCAGCTCGCGGTACGCGGAGATCAGCGCCGGCGACGCCTGCGCGGGCAATGCCTCGGCGCGCGGCCAGAGCCGCAGCGCGGGCGGCGCGGCCCCCGCGCCCGGTTCGAGCAGCGCGCGGATATTGCCGGTCACATCGCCGACCCGTCCATCGGAGAAATAGCCGCGGACCGGCGCGCCGCTCGCGACGGCGATGTAGTGCACGCACCCGTCGAGCCGGATCTCGACGATGCCGTCGTGCATCGTCGCGTAGAGATAGGCGAGCAGCGCATCGGCGTTCGCCGGGTCGAGCTCGCGCGGCCACGGCAGCGGACGCCCGACCTGCGTCTCATACATCGTGTCGAGCTGCTCGTCCGTCGCCTCGTGGAAGCAGACGCTCCCGTACTCGGCCGACGCGGGCACGTGCGCGATCGCCTCGCTGATCGCGATCGGGGAGAACGTCAACCCGTCGACCGTGCAGGTCGCGTTCACGACCTCGCCTTCCTCGAGGTAGATGACGAGGAGCTCCTCGGGGAGCCAGACGGCGACATAGCCGTAGACGCGCGCGGCGCGGTCGCGCTTCGCGTCGGTGAGGAGGTTGCGGAGGTGCACGTACGCCAAGCGGGTCCGCTGGAGCAGGACCCGCTTGGCCGGATAGCGCAGTGCGTCGCGGAGCGGCGGCATCGACAGCCTTATTGGCGACGCGGACCCCGCGCGCGCAAGGTCAGGCCGCGTGCTGCTCGAACTTCGCGGCCAGCGCCGGCTTCGGCACCGCGCCGATCACTTGGTCGACGAGCTTGCCGTTCTTGAAGAACAGGAGCGTCGGGATCGAGCGCACCTGGAAGCGCATCGCCGTGCGCTGGTTCGCGTCCACGTCGAGCTTCGTGACCTTCACGCGGCCGGCGAACTCGTCGCTGAGCTGTTCGAGGATCGGCGCGATCATGCGGCACGGTCCGCACCACGTCGCCCAGAAGTCCACGACCGTGAGCCCATCGTGCTGCTCGACCTCGGTCGCGAACGTCTCATCGGTCACCGCCATCGTCTTCGACATCGTCTCCCCTGTCGGTTCGTCGTCCGCCGGTGCCCCGCACCGCGCGCCACGCTAATGTTACGGCGTCCCGGGCCTCGTTCCAACCCGTTGCGCCACCCTTCGTCCACCGCTATGTCCGACGAGTCATCACGCCGCGCGCCGAGTGACGCGACGTCGCGACGTCCACGCGGCACGTCGATCGCCCACGTGGGCATCGCGGTGACCGATGTCGCGGCGCTGCTGCCGTTCTACCGCGATGTCCTCGGCATGGCCGAGGTACCCCTCGATGACGCCGACGGCGCGCACATCGCGGGTCTGGCCGCCGGTGATTCGCTCGTCGAACTCCTGCAGCCGAGTGAATCCGGATCCCCCATCGCGAAGTTCCTCGCGAAGCGGGGTCCCGGCATCCATCACATCTGTTTCGCGGTCGACGATATCGACATGATGCTCGAGCGCTGCCGCGCCGCCGGCATCGCGCTCATCGACGAGCGCCCGCGACTCGGCGCCGAGGGCAAGCGCATCGCGTTCCTGCACCCGAAGGCAACAGGCGGGGTGCTGGTCGAACTCTCCGAGTACTGATGGAAGATGGGAGATGCAAGAAGGGGCGCCGGCAGTCTCCGGCGCCCCCTCCCCTCTCACATCCCACCTCTTCAGGACCTTGCGGTCTCCTGACACATCGGCCGCAACGGTTCCATCTCGAAGACCTCGACGTACCACCGCCCCGATTGCTTGTTCCGCACGACGGTGAAGCGGGTCGTCGCCGACTTCGTGCCGCGCGTGACCTCCACGGCATGGACGATCCGCCCCGCCTCTCCCGGCTGCGATTCGCTGATGCGAGATTCATCGTGCCGAAGGTGGCACATCATGATGAGTAGCCGGCGCTCGAGCTCCTGGCGCTCGACGCGGTCGCGCACGGGGGATTCCTCGTTCCCCCACACCGCCGACATCGCCTGGAGGTCCTGCGCCTTGGCCGCTTCGAGGAACGATCGCACCG
>CAYSAR010000230.1:0-3838 GCA_964428985.1 uncultured Gemmatimonadaceae bacterium
AGGAAGGCGGCTCCCGCTTCCTCAAGGAGGAGGTCACGGCCGACGACATCGCCGAGATCGTCGCGCGCTGGACCGGCGTGCCCGTCTCGCGCATGCTCGAGAGCGAGCGTGAGCGCCTCGCGGCGCTCGATCGCGAGCTCGCGAAGCGCGTCGTCGGCCAGGAGGAGGCCGTCGTCGCCGTCGCGAATGCCGTGCGGCGCTCGCGCGCCGGACTCCAGGACCCGAACCGGCCGATCGGCTCCTTCATCTTCCCCGGCCCTACCGGCGTCGGGAAGACCGAGACGGCGCGCGCGCTCGCGAACTTCCTGTTCGACGACGAGCAGGCGATGGTGCGCATCGACATGTCGGAGTACATGGAGAAGCACGCCGTCTCCCGGCTCGTGGGCGCGCCGCCAGGCTACGTCGGCTACGACGAGGGCGGTCAGCTCACCGAGGCGGTACGCCGGCGTCCGTACAGCGTGGTGCTCTTCGACGAGATCGAGAAGGCGCACCAGGATGTCTTCAACATCTTGCTCCAGATCCTCGACGAGGGGCGCCTCACCGATTCGCAGGGGCGCACGGTCGACTTCCGGAACACCGTCATCATCATGACGTCGAACATCGGGTCGGCCTTCATCCTCGACGCCGGCACGACGGATTGGGCGGCGGTCGAGACGCAGGTGACCGGGCAACTGCGGAGCCACTTCAAGCCGGAGTTCCTGAACCGCGTCGATGACATCATCGTCTTCCGGCCGCTCGGCAAGGACGAGATCTCGCACATCGTGGATCTCCAGCTCGCGCGGCTCGACCAACTGCTGCACGACCGCAAGCTCACGCTCGAGTTGACGCCGGAGGCGCGCGCACTCATCGCGACCGAGGGCTACGACCCGGCGTTCGGCGCGCGGCCGCTCAAGCGCGCGATCCAGCGCCTGCTCCAGAACCCGCTCGCGCTCGCGATTCTCGAAGGCCGCTTCAAGGACGGCGATCGCATCCGGGCGGTCGTCGAGGGCGATCACATCGCGTTCGAGGCGGCGTGAGCGGACCGGTCACGTTCGCGTCCCGGGTCGAGGAGGACGCGCACTGGATGGGCTTCGCGCTCGCCGAGGCCGAGCGCGCGGCGAAGGCGGGCGAGGTGCCGGTCGGCGCCGTGCTCGTGCACAATGGACAGGTCATGGCGCGCGGGGCGAACGCGACGGTCGCGTCGAAGGACCAGACGCAGCACGCCGAGCTGCGCGTGCTGCGCGGCGCGACATACGCGATCGGCGACTCGCGGCTCACGAATGCCACGCTGTACGTGACACTCGAGCCCTGTGCGATGTGCGCCGGCGCGATCGTCCTCGCGCGCGTCGGCCGCGTCGTGTTCGGTGCGTGGGATGACAAGGCGGGGATGGCAGGGTCGGTGCACGACCTGCTGCGGCATCCGCGGTTGAACCATCGGCCGGAGGTGCTGGGCGGCGTGCGCGAGACCGAATGCGCGGCGCTGCTCTCCGGCTTCTTCGCGGCGCGGCGCGGTTGACCCGTTCTCGCGAGCGGCTAGTTTTCATGCCTTGGGACAGATGGCCGAGTGGCTGAAGGCACCGGTCTCGAAAACCGGCATACCGGCAACGGTATCGTGAGTTCGAATCTCACTCTGTCCGCTCGCAGCAGCGGCACACGCGACGCGCTGGGTCCGCCCGGCGCGTCGTCGTTTAGGGAAGGGCCTGGGACGGGTGGCCGAGTGGTTTAAGGCGCACGCCTGGAAAGCGTGTGTGCGTTAACAGCGTACCGCGGGTTCGAATCCCGCCCCGTCCGTCACGAATGCAGGGGGGAGAGGTGAGATGGAGGGGCGCGCCCGGTACTGCCGGCGCGCCTTTCGCATTTCACCTCGGTGGCCGTCTCGCATCCCGCATCGCGGTCGCGGTTCCTCGCCTCTCGCCTCTCGACTCACTCCTCGAATCTCGAGTCCACCCCCGCACCCCGCACCCGAGCGAAACCGCACCCTATCATCAACTGGCTCACGGGTGGGAACACGATCGTCCGCGTCGGCCTCGTCATCCTCTTCGTCGGCCTCGCCTTCCTCGTCAAGTACGCCGCCGACCGCCGCATCCTCCCCGACGAGCTCAAGGTTGCGATGGTCGGCGCGGCCGGCGTCGCGCTGCTCGCGATTGGCTGGCGCGTGCGCGAGCGCCGGCGTGGCTACGCGCTCAGCCTCCAAGGCGCCGGGGTTGCGGTACTCTACCTGACCGTGCTCGGCGCGATGCGGCTCTACGGCATGCTCCCGCCCGTCGCCGCGTTCGTCCTCCTCGCACTTTTCGCCGCGTTCGCCGCCGTGCTCGCCGTGGCGCAGGACGCGCTCGCGCTCGCGGTCATCGCCGCCGGTGGCGGCTTCCTCGCGCCAATCCTCGTCTCGACCGGCCAAGGCAGCCACGTCACGCTCTTCAGCTACTACCTGATCCTCAACATCGGGCTCGTGCTCATCGCGTGGCACCGTGCGTGGCGCGTGCTCAACGTGCTCGGCTTCGCATTCACGTTCGTGATTGGCGCCGCGTGGGGCGTCCTGCGGTACGAGCGGCAGTTCCTCGCCTCCACCGAGACGTTCCTCATCGCGTTCTTCGCGCTCTACGTGCTGATCGCGCTGCTCTTCGCGCGGCAGGCGGCGGGACGCACCGAGAAGTACGTCGACGGCACGATCGTGTTCGGCACGCCGATCGCCGCGTTCGGGCTCCAGGCGGGACTCGTCCGTGACATCGAGTTCGCGCTCGCCTACTCGAGCCTCGCGCTGAGCGCCACGTACGTCACGCTCGCCGCGGTGCTGCATCGCGTCGGGAAGGACCGCTATCGGCTGCTCGCCGAAGCATTCCTCGCGATGGGCGTCGTCTTCGCGACGCTCGCGATCCCGCTCGCGCTCGACGCGCGCTGGACGTCGGCGGCGTGGGCGGCGGAGGGGCTCGCGATCTACTGGGTCGGCGTGCGACAGGGCACGCGCCTGCCGCGGGTCTTCGCGATCCTGCTCCAGCTCTTCGCGGGCGCCGCGTTCATGCTCGCATACCCGGACCTCCAGAACGGAGGTCCGCTCATCGGCGCGGCGTTCGTCGGTGCGATGCTGATCGCCGTCGCGGGACTCGGCACGAACCGCCTCGCGCGACGGACCGTGGGCGTAGCCCCGGCCGACGGGAAGCTCGCGTCGTTCGAGCGTGACCTCGCGCCGATCCTGTTCGGCTGGGGCCTTGCATGGCTCCTCTTCGGCGCGCTCCACGAGATCGACGCCTTCGTGCCTATCCCGGAGAAGCCGGCCGCGCTGGTCGGCGCGCTGACGCTCATCGTGAGCGTCTTCGCATGGCTCAACCGCCGTTGGGAGTGGCGCGAGGCGTCTTGGCCGCTACTCGGCCTGATGCCGACGCTCGTGCTCATCGGGTTCGCGGCCGCGTCGACGAAGCGGCATCCGTTCGCCGACCTCGGGTGGGCCGCCTGGCCGCTCGCGATCGTCGCGCACGTGATCATGCTTCGAGCACTCGAGCCGGACACCGGTCCGCGCCGCCGCTGGTACAACGCGCTGCATCTGCTCATGCTGCTTCTCGTCGCGTTGCTCGGGGCGATCGAACTCTCGTGGGCCGCGGGCGAGGTCACCGCACACGGCACGGCGTGGTCCGCCGCTGCGGGGCTGCTCATCCCGGCCGCGCTCGTCTTCTGGGTGACGCGCGAGCGATCCGACGCACGATGGCCATTCTCGACGCCGTCCTTCGGCGTCGCCTATCGCGCCGTCGGCGCCTGGGTCCTGGTCGGGACGATGGCGGCCTGGGTGCTCATCGTGAACTTCGAGCACGACGGTCGCAGTGATCCCTTGCCGTACGTGCCGTTCCTCAACGCGATCGACCTCGGC
>CAYSAR010000231.1:0-3834 GCA_964428985.1 uncultured Gemmatimonadaceae bacterium
CAACATCGAGTACGCCGTCGCCGGCGCACCGGGCTGCGCCAACACCCACACCGCCAACAGCCCCCAGAACAGCGCGAGCGGCCATCGGCCGCCGGCGCGCCACCCCGCGAGCGCCATCGCCGCCATCGTCGGCACGAGCAGCAGGATCGTCTGCTCGACCGGGACGACGATCCGGAGCAGTAGCGACGGGGGCAGGAGGAGCAGCAGGAGGAGCGCGAGGATCGGGCCTCGCCACCCCCGCTCGCGCACCTCGGCCTGACGCCCCGGTGCGGCCTCCTCGCCGGTCACGACCGCGTCGGCTCCGGCCTTACTGCGCCGACTGGCTGCGCGTGTACGGCAGGAGGGCGAGGTACCGCGCCTTCTTGATTGCCTTCGCGAGCTGTCGCTGATGGCGCGAGTCGACGCCGCTGAGCCGGCTCGGGAGGATCTTCCCCGTGTCGGTCACGAAGCGCGACAGGAAGCGCTCGTCCTTGTAGTCGATGTAGCGGATGCCGGCCTCGGTGACCGGGCAGGTCTTCTTCGTGCGTCGCATGGGCTACTCCTCGTCGTCGTCGTCGTCGCCCTCGCGCGCGCGGCGCGCGGCGAGTTGCTCTTCGGTCATCGGCGGCGCGCCGAGCTCATGCTCGTGCACCGAGATCAGGTAGCGGACCACGCCGTCGTCGAGCTTCAGCGCGCGCTCGAACTCCGGCAGCACCTTGCCCTCGGCCTTGAAGCGCGCGACGACGTAGTAGCCGGTGTCCTTGGTGCCGATCTTGTAGGCGAGCTGGCGGCGGCCCCAGTGGTCGAGCGTGATGGGGTCCTTGGTGTCGAGGAGCGCGTGATGCTTCTCGAGCTTCTCCGCGATGGCGGCGTCTTCGAGTGCAGAATCGAAGATGTACACCGCCTCGTATTCACGAGACAATGCGGCAATCCTCCCTTTGGTCGTGACCGCCCCCCACGGGTTGCCGACGCGGGAGGAGAGTGGGGCGGGCCGGGTGGCCAGCCATGTTTAGGCAGCACGGGAACTTAGCCGGTCACGGGGCTCGCGGTCAACCCCGTCGGCAGGGCGTCAGCGCAGCCGCGCCATTGCCGCCTCTGCCGCCAAGAACCCGAAGCTCGCCGAGGGACCTGTCGCGAGCACCCCTTCGAAGGCCCGGATCGCCCGCGACCGCTGGCCCACGCCGAGGAACCACTGGCCCATGCCGTTGCCGATCGTCTGGCGCTCCAGCGCCGTGGCGTCCTCCGGAAGGAGGTCGCGCTCGGCGATCTCGCCCTTCATCCAGAGCCACAGCCGGTGGTACGAGCCGTTCTCGATGATGTCCCACGCTCGGTCGATGCCCGAGAGCACCTGACGGACCTCCGAGAGCCGCCCGAGGTGCGCGAGCGTGATCACCTGCCAGTAGGTCGCGGCGACGAAGTGGTCGCGGTTCGTCGCGAGCGCGGCATCGTCCGCCCACACCGGCAGCGCCGCGGCGAAGTCGCCCTTCAGGAAGTGGGCGAGCGCGAGGTGATAGCGGATGTTCCCGTGCAGCGTGCTCGTCGGGATGCCGCGCGCGTTCGGCTGGCCGTCGGGTTCGACCTCATCGGGCTTGCCGGCGACGAGGGACCGGGCGCGCGCGAGGTCGGCGATCGCCTTGTCGAACTCGCGCATCGAGACGTAGCGATGGCCGCGGTGGCGGAGCAGGCGCGGCTCGTCGGGATGGTGCCGGAGCCCCTCGGTGTAGATCTCCACCGCCTTCGCGAAGTCGCCGGTGTAACCGACGCGACGGCCATACCAGATGATCGAGTCGGCGTCAGTCGGGTGCCGCTCCCAGGCCGCGCGCGCGGACTCGAGCGCCTCGTTCGGCGGTTGGGCCGCCGTTGCTTGCGCGCCGGTCGCGCGCGCGCCGGCGAGCATCATCACCATCGCTAGGCTCCCAGCGATGCGTCGGGCATGGTGCATGGTCGGCCGCCTCCCTGCGTCGGGGAATGCGGCGAATGTAGGCCCTACACGTTGAAGCGGAAGAGCAGTACGTCGCCGTCCTTCACGACGTACTCCTTGCCCTCCGCGCGCACCGCGCCCTTCTCGCGCGCGCCCTTCCAGCCGCCGAGCGCGACGAAGTCCTCATGGCCGACCGTCTCGGCGCGGATGAAGCCGCACTCGAAGTCGCTGTGGATCACGCCCGCCGCCTTCGGTGCGGTATCCCCGCGATGGATCGTCCAGGCGCGGACCTCCTTCTCGCCGGCCGTGAAGTACGTCTGCAGCCCGAGCAGGTGATAGCCGGCGCGGATGAGGCGATCGAGGCCCGCCGACTCGAGTCCGAGCGACCCGAGGAACTCGGCACGGTCCTCGGGCGGCAACTCAGCGAGCTCGGCCTCGATCTTCGCGGAGAAGGTGACGACCTCGGCCGGCTCGTGGTCGGCGGCGATTGCCGCGCGGAGCGCCGTGACGTGCGGTCCCTCGGTGCCGGTGAGCTCGGCGTCGGTGACGTTCGCCGCGTAGAGGATGGGCTTCAGCGTGAGGAGCTGGAGCGGCTGCAGCAGCGCGCGCTCGTCGGCCGAGAGCGCCACGTGCCAGAGCGCGCGTCCCTCGGCGAGCGGCGCGAGTGCCTTCTCGAGCGCGGCCGCTTCCGTCGCGGCCGCCTTGTCACCCGTCTTCGCCGTGCGCTTCGCCTTGTCGAGACGCCTCTCGACGACGCCGAGATCGGCGAGCGCGAGCTCGAACTCGATCGTCTCGCGGTCGCGCGCCGGGTCGACCGTGCCATCGACGTGCGTCACGTCGGGGTCGTCGAAGCAGCGCACGACATGCACGATCGCGTCGGTCTCGCGGATGTTCGAGAGGAACGCGTTGCCGCGCCCCTCACCCTTCGACGCCCCCTTCACGAGTCCGGCGATGTCGACGAACTGCACCGCCGCCGGCACCGTCCGCTCGGGCTTCACGACCCCAGCGAGCGCATCGAGCCGCGGATCCGGCACGTTCACGACCCCGACGTTCGGATCGATGGTGCAGAACGGGTAGTTCGCGGCCTCGGCTTTGGCGGCGGTCAAGGCGTTGAAGAGGGAACTCTTGCCGACGTTGGGGAGGCCGACGATGCCTAGGGAAAGCATTTAGCTGCAGGTGGCAGAGGGCAGGTGGGCAGGTAGCAGGAACTGCTGAAACGTAACCGGCTGCAGCGTTTCGATACCGTCGTTGCTGCGCCGCGGAGCGATCCTGTCCGGCATGCATCCATTCCGAAGGTTGAGCGTGTGGACGAAGGCCCACGAGCTTACACTGCGCGTGTACAAGGCGACCGATGGCGTCGTGCATCGGCGGTACCCCGGTCTTACCTCGCAGCTCCGTCGAGCGGTCGCGAGCATCCCCGCGAACATTGCCGAGGGAGCAGGACACTCCACGTCACCGCAGTTCAACCGATTCATCCAGATCGCGCAGGCGTCAGCGCGAGAGGCCGACTACCACCTGTTGCTCGCGCGGGATCTCGGGGTGTTCTCGTCGAAGGAATACGCGATCCTCGAAGCTCGGATCGACGAGATACAGGCGATGCTGTACGGTCTGCGTCGTAGGGTGCAGGAGCGAGTGAGGCGTCCACGGCGAGCGGACTCCTCGAGTGAGAGCGGAGAGCAAGAGGGAAGCAAGAAGGGGCGGCCGTAGGCCGCCCCTTCTGCCACCTGCCACCTGCCACCTGCCGTTAGGCCAGGAACCAAGGAGCAAGCACCAACGACACAACCGACATCAACTTGATCAGGATGTTCATCGCCGGACCCGACGTGTCCTTGAACGGGTCGCCGACGGTGTCGCCGACGACGGCGGCCTTGTGCGGGTCGCTGCCCTTGGCATCGGCGATGCCGTCGATCGTGATCGAGGCCTCGATCCGCTTC
>CAYSAR010000232.1:0-3795 GCA_964428985.1 uncultured Gemmatimonadaceae bacterium
TCGCCGCCGTCGGCGCGACGGACCAGCACGCGCAGGTGCAGCTCTTCATGGAAGGGCCCGACGACAAGACGATCACGTTCGTCGAGGTCGAGGAGCATCCCGACGACCTCGCGATCCCGGGCGCGACCGGCGCCGCGGCCGAGCTCGCGTATCTCGGCGGGCATGGCTTCGCCGAGTTGCTCAACGCCGAGTGCCGCGCGACGCGCGGCGCGCTCATGAGCATGGGTCGCCCGACGATGGTGATCCGCGTGACGCGCGCCGACGCGTGGCACCTCGGCGGGCTCTTCATGCTGCTCGAGCTCGCGACGATCTATGCCGGACACCTGTACGGCGTCGATCCGCTCGACCAACCCGGCGTCGAGCTGGGCAAGCAGCTCACGTACTACCAGTTCGGCCACCCGGGGTGGACGTCGATGAAGGCGACGTGGGACGAGCTCCCACGGAGCGACCCCGACTGGGTCCTCTAGCGGCCCGTGGCGAGCGTGCGCGATCGCACGCAAATTGCAGGACTGCAAGCGGCCGCCCGTCGCGGCCAGGCGTCTCCCTCACCGACCAGTCGAATGTCCGACGTTCCCGCTTCCGTGCGCCAGGCGCTGGGCCAGGCCATCACCATCGAGGCTGACCGCGTCCACGTGAAGGACCAAGACCGGCTCGCCGGGCCGCTCATGGATGGCCTCGTGCGGCTGGCGGTGTTCGGCGACGAGGCGGAACGCGAGTGGGCGCGCTGGGTGATCTGGGAGGCGGCACGCGCCGTCGGCACCTATTCGGCGTCGATCCACGACTTCTACATGGCGCGCGGCCGCGGCGACGTGAAGCCGGTGACCGTGCCGGCGATCAACGTGCGCGGGCGCGCGTATGACACGGCGCGCGCGATCTTCCGCACGGCGCGCACCCTCAAGGGCGGGGCGTTCATCCTCGAGATCGCGCGCTCGGAGATCGGCTACACCGACCAGCGCCCGGCCGAGTACGTCTCGGTCATGCTCGCGGCGGCGCTGCGCGAGGGGCATCGCGGCCCGGTGTTCATCCAGGGCGACCACTTCCAGGTGAACGCGAAGAAGTACAAGGTCGACGCGAAGGCCGAGGTCGACGCGGTGAAGCAGCTCGCGCGCGAGGCCATCGCCGCCGGGTTCTACAACATCGACATCGACACGTCGACGCTCGTCGACCTCGGCAAGGAGTCGCTCTCCGAGCAGCAGCGGCTCAACTTCGAGGTCGCCGTCGAGCTGACGCGCTTCGTGCGCAGCCTCGAGCCGAAGGGCGTGACGATCTCGCTCGGCGGGGAGATCGGTGAGGTCGGGACGGAGAACTCGACCGTCGCCGAGCTGCGCGCCTTCATGGACGGGTACAACCGGACGCTGCTCGACAAGGCGCCGGGCGTGGTCGGACTCTCGAAGATCTCGGTGCAGTCGGGGACGTCGCATGGCGGCGTCGTGCTCGCCGACGGCTCCATCGCCGACGTCGCGCTGGACTTCAAGACGCTCGAGGACCTCTCGAAGGTCGCGCGCACGGAGTACGGGCTCTCCGGTGCGGTGCAGCATGGCGCGTCGACGCTGCCCGACGAGGCGTTCTTCAACTTCCCGAGGACGGAGACCGCGGAGATCCATCTCGCGACCGGCTTCCAGAACATGCTGTACGATCTCATGCCGTCGTCACTTCGTGACGAGATCTACGAGTGGCTGCGCGCGAACGCGGCCGAGGAACGGAAGGCCGGCGACACCGACGGCCAGTTCTTCTACAAGACGCGCAAGAAGGCGCTCGGCCCCTTCAAGCGGCGCCTCTGGGACCTCGAGGCGACGGTGCAAGACCAGCTCGCGAAGGCGTACGATGACAAGTTCGCGTTCCTCTTCGAGAAGCTTGGCGTCGGTGGAACAGGTGAGGCGGTGGCGCGGTACGTGAAGGGGCCTGCCGTTCCCCGTTCGGCGCCAGGAAAGGGCGGGCCGGCCGTCGAAGCCGCGCCCGATGACCCAGAAGCGGGCGAATGAGCGTGCGCCGCGAGCCGACTCGCGCGCGCCACACCTGATCGGCGCCATTTCACCGGAGCTGTCCTCCATGCGCAAGTCCCTGCTCGTTGGCTCCCTGGCGATGCTCGTCACGGCCACGGCGTGCGTGTCCAAGTCCGAGTACGATCGCCAGATGCAGAACGCCGCCGCGCTGTCGGCGGAGAAGGATTCCCTGCTCAACGAGGTCGTCGCGACCTCGCAGTTCATCGCCGAGGTCAACACGGAGCTCGACAAGGTGCGCAGCGGCCAGCCGGTCGCCGCCGCCAATGGCGAGATGGAAGCGCTCTCGCCGACCGAGGCCCGCAAGCGCCTCGGCGAGCGCGTCGCCGAGCTCACCGAGCGCGTCCGCGAGAGCGAGGAGCGCCTCGCCCAGAGCCGCCGGCGCGTCGCGCAGCTCAGCGCCAACAACGCCACCGCCACGGCGCAGATGGCCTCGTTCGACTCGACGATCAAGCAGTTCCAGGTCATCATCGACAACCAGAAGGGCGAGATCGTCGCGCTGCTGGACCAGGTCTCGGTGCTGACGTCGGAGAACATGGCGCTGCGCGAGACGAACACGCGCCTCGCGAGCGAGCGCGAGACGCTCGCGTCGGAGAAGGCCGCCCTCACCGCCGAGCAGAACACGGTCTACTGGGTCGCCGGCAAGAAGGACGACCTCATCAAGCGCGGCATCGTCGCGCAGCGCGGCGGCATGCTCGGCATCGGCAAGACGCAGGTGCTCGCGCGGACGCTCGACGCCTCGGAGTTCACGTCGATCGACCGGACGTCGGTCACCGAGCTCGTGCTCCCCGATCCCTCGAAGACGTATCGCATGATCTCGGCGAACGACATCGCGGGGCTCGATTCGACGCAGCGCAACGGCCGCTTCAAGGGCAGCGTGAAGATCGACGAGCCCGATGTCTTCTGGCGTCCCTCGCGGTTCCTGGTCCTCATCGAGCAATAGGAGGCGGCACGTGGCGGAGAATGGCGAGCACGGCGTAGTCATCGAACGCAAGTCCGGCGGCGGGATGGGGACGTTCCTCCTCGGCCTCGCCGTCGGTGCCGGGCTCGCCCTCCTCCTGGCGCCGCAACCGGGCGAGGACACGCGCGCGGCACTCGCCCGGAACGCTCGCAAGGCGCGTCGCAAGGCGCGCCGTTTCCTTGATTCCGCGCGTGAATCGGCCGCCGAGACGCGCGACGCGCTCGAGGCCCGCCTCGCCCGGCACCACGATGCCGAGGACGCCGCCTTCGACGGAGAGGATGACGGCGTCTGAACCGGATCCTGGCCTTCCTCAAGGACCTGGCCAAGAAGATCTCGGAGGATGACCTCTTCTTCCTGGCCGGTGGGGTGGCCTTCAACATCCTCCTCGCCGCCGTCCCGTTCTTCCTGCTGCTCGCGGCCGGACTCGGGTTCATCCTCGGCCAGGACCTCGATACCGCCTACGCGACCGTCCAACGGCTCGCGAACGCCTTCCTGCCGCAGAGCGTGGCGGGCCAGGGCCAGTCGCTGCTCGACCCGATCCTCGCCGAGGTCGTGCGCACGCGCGCGGCCGCGGGGCTCCTCGGCCTCTTCGGCTTCGCCTGGGCGTCGACGCGCCTCTTCGGCTCGCTACGCACGGTGATGACGCTCGTCTTCGAGCGGCGTGGGGATCGCGGCTTCCTCACGGGGAAGCTCTGGGACCTCTTCCTCGCGGCCTCGGCGGCGGTACTCGTCGCGATCTGGGTCACGCTCAATGCGTTCCTCGCCGTCGGCTCGGGACGCCTCGGCAGCATGCTCACCGAGATGGGGATGCTGCAGGAGGTCGTCTCGGGCGTC
>CAYSAR010000233.1:0-3779 GCA_964428985.1 uncultured Gemmatimonadaceae bacterium
TGATCGCCAGGTTGCCGCCGAGCTTCGCGATCTCGGCGCGCATCGCGGCGAGATCGACGACGCAGGGGACGCCGGTGAAGTCCTGGAGCAGCACGCGCGCCGTGCGGAAGGCGATCTCCTGGTCGACCGGCTTCCGGACGTCCCAGCGCGCGAGCGCCTCGATGTCGGCGAGCTTGACGAAGCCGCCGTCCTCGTTGCGCAGCAGGTTCTCGAGCAGGACGCGCAGCGAGAAGGGAAGCGTCGAGACCGTGCTGCCCGTCAGGTCGGCGAGCGCGCCGAGGTGGTAGTAGGCGTAGTCCTGGCCATCGACGGTGAGCGTCGTACGGCTCTTGAAACTATTGAGGGAGGCCATCCCTCAATCTAACTCAAC
Organism: uncultured Gemmatimonadaceae bacterium; assembly: GCA_964428985.1. Lineage (GTDB taxonomy): Bacteria > Gemmatimonadota > Gemmatimonadetes > Gemmatimonadales > Gemmatimonadaceae > Pseudogemmatithrix. The sequence goes on from CAYSAR010000233.1 coordinate 371, forward strand.
CTTCCCGCTCAGGCAGTTCGAGGGATTGGCGGCGCCCTGCGGCATCGATCGCCTCGACTTCGATGGCAGCGGTCGGACATTGATGCACGAAGTCACCGTCGGCGCGGGACCACTCGACCGGCGACGCGAGCACCTTCGCCTTGCCATCGGTATCCATCGCCATGACGTGCGGAGCGAGGGTCGTGCAGAGCGTGCAGCCGATGCAGCGCTCGCGCGAGACGCGCACCTCGACCTGCCGCCGGGGCCAGACGCCGCCGCCCGACAGCAACGCGCTCCCCATGCGGTCGAGCGCGTCCTGCGCCGCGTCGTAACCGAGCTGGATCATGCGATCGACGTTCGCGAACGAGAACCAGTGGAAGCGCCAGACCGCCGGGCGGACGAGGAGTAGGGGCGGGCGCAGCCAGGCGGCCAACTGCTGGTGCTGGAGCGACTTCATCATCACCTGCGCGGCGCGCATGTAGATCGCGGCGAACCCCTTCTCGGCGATGCGCCGCTCGCGCGCGATGTTCGTGCTGCCCACGTCGACGGCGACGACGGCGTCCATCCCATGGGAGGCCGGCACGACCGGGACGTTGTCGATGACGCCGCCGTCGGCGCAGGTGCGCCCTCCGATGATGCGCGGCGGGAAGAAGCCGGGGAGGGCGCAGGACGCGTAGACCGCGTCGCGCACCGTGACGTCCTGCAATCCCGGCAGGCCCCACAGGACCTGCGCCGCGTCCTCGAGGTCGACCGTGTTCACGAGCAACGGCATCTGGAGCTCGCGGAACGTGCCGTGCGGGACGATTTCCTCGACGAGGTCCTGGAGGGGACGCTCGAGGTAGAGGGCCGGCGCGAGCATGCGCTTCGCGACCATCGAGAAGTGGTCGATGCGGAACCGGTCACGCTTCGTGAGCGAGAGCGCGCGGCGCTCCATCTCGGCCAGCGGCATGCCGCCGACGTACGCCGCGGCGATCATCGCGCCGATGCTCGTGCCGGCGACGACCGTCGGCTGGACGCCGCGCTCCTCGAACGCGCGCAGCGCGCCGATGTGGGCGAAGCCCTTGAGCCCGCCGCCGCCGAGCACGAGCGCGATGCGGGGCGGCAGGTCGAGCGGCTTGCCGTTCGTCGAGGTCGGCCGCGACGAGCGTCGCAGCGAGGGGCGTTCCGGCGCCCGGCCGCCCGAGCCACGCGAGGAGAACATGTCGCGGTGCAGTATATCGTTCGAAGCGCCGGCTCGGCTATCTTCGCGGCATGGATTCCCTTCTGGAGTACCGCCCCCACTTCCCGATCCTCGAGCGCTCCACCTACCTCGTCTCGAACTCGCTCGGCGCGATGCCGCGCACCGTGCCCGAGCGGCTCGCGGAGTACGCCGAGGAGTGGGCGACGTGGGGCGTTCGCGCCTGGGCGCGTGGTTGGTGGCAGATGCCGCTCGCCGTCGGCGACATCGTTGCGCCGCTGATCGGCGCCGCGAAGGGCGAGGTCGCGATGGCGCCGACGGTCACGCTCGCGCAGACGGCGATCCTGACGGCGATGGACTTCTCGAAGGGGCGTGACACCGTCGTGATGACCGAGCTCGACTTCCCGAGCGTGAGGTACGCGATCGAGCAGCTCGCGCCGCGCCTCGGCGCCCGCGTCGTAGTCGTGCCGAGCGACGACGGCATCGGCATCGATCAGGGCCGATTGCATGCGGCAATCGATGAGCGCACCGCGCTCGTCGCCGTCTCGCACGTGCTCTTCCGCAGCGCGTACGTCATCGACGCCGATGCGCTCTGCGCCCACGCGCACGCGATGGGCGCCGTCGTCTCGCTCGATGCGTATCACTCGGTCGGCGTGCTGCCGGTGGACGTGAAGCGCAGTGGCGTCGATTTCCTCGCCGGCGGCGTGCTCAAGTGGCTCTGCGGCGGCCCCGGCGGCTGCTTCCTCTATGCGTCCCCCACCGCGAGCGAGCGGTTCGCGCCGGCGCTCACCGGGTGGCAGGCGCACCAACGCCCGTTCGGCTTCGAGGGCACCATGGCGTGGGCCGAGGGCGCGCAACGCTGGCTCGGCGGCACACCGGTCATCCCCGCGCTCTACGCGGCGACCGAAGGGCCGCGCTTGGTCGCCGAGGCCGGCATCGAGGCCATCCGCGCGAAGAGCGAGCGACAGACCGCGCGCATCATCGAGCTCGCGGATGCGCATGGCCATCGCGTGAACGCGCCACGCGAGGAAAGGCGGCGGGGCGGCACCGTCGCGATCGACCTGCCGAACGCGGCCGCTGTCGCGCAGGCCCTTCTCGAACGTCACATCGTGATAGATTTCCGGCCCGGCGCCGGCATCCGTGTAGCACCACACTTCTATACCAACGATGCGGAGGTCGAAGCCGTATTCGACGCGATAGCCGAGATCGTGAAGGAAGGTGCATGGAAGGTGTTCCAAGGCTCCCGACCCACCGTCACCTGACCGCCCTTACAATGTGGCAGTCCCGGACTTAGCTTCGCGTTCGCGTCCCAACCCTCCCACCACGCCGATGCCGCAACCCGCCAAGAAGCTGCGCAAGCAGTACCTGAACAACGAGTATCCGAACATCGTGCTCAAGTTCGAGGACGGCCACGAGATCGTGGTCAAGCGAGGCACCGGGAAGACGTTCGACTGCTACTCAGGCGAGTCGATCAAGCTCCTGGCCGTGTACGACCCCGAGGCACGGGAGCGGGACCTCGTCGAGACCCGTCGCGCGGACGATTTCGACGACGCGTGACGACGCCGTCGCACTGAGCGCCGCCGTCCAAGCGGCGCGGGCTGCCGGACGGCCCATCGTCGCCCTCGAGAGTTCCGTCCTCGCGCAGGGCCTGCCGCTTCCACAGAACCGAGAGGCCGACTCCCGCATGCGCGCGGCCATCGGCGCGCGCGGCGCCGAGCCGGCGGTCACGGCCGTCGTGCGCGGCGTCGTGCGCGCCGGCCTCGACGACGCTGACCTCGAGCGCTTCCTCCGGCGCGAGGGCGTGCGGAAGGTTTCGGCGCGCGATCTGCCCGTCGCCGTCGCCCAGCGGGCGGATGGCGCGACGACCGTCGCCGCGTCGCTCGCGATCTGTCGCGCCGTCGGCCTCTCGGTCTTCGCGACCGGAGGCATCGGCGGCGTGCACCGCGAGCCGCCATTCGACGAATCGGCGGACCTCTTCGAACTCGCGCGCTCGCCGGTCATCTGTGTCTGCGCGGGTGCGAAGTCGATCCTCGACGTGCGCGCGACGCTCGAGCGCCTCGAGACGCTCGGCGTGACCGTCGTCGGCTACGGCACCGACGACTTCCCGGGCTTCTACATGAGGTCGACCGGCGAACGCGTCCCCGCGCGCGTCGACTCCGTCGCCGAGGTCGCGGCGATCCACCGAGCGGCGCGGGCCCTCGCTCGTCCTGGCGCGACGCTCGTCGTGCAGCCCCCGCCGGCGCCCCACGCCCT
>CAYSAR010000234.1:0-3716 GCA_964428985.1 uncultured Gemmatimonadaceae bacterium
ACGACGTTCACCGGCAACCTCGCGACCGCCGCCGGCACGCTCGTGCAGGGCACGGCCTACCGCGGCGCCGCGACGCCGAACGGCACGAAGTGGTGGGCCGGTTGGACGAACTACGCGACGAACTGATCGCCTCGAGGATGACGAAGCCGGTGCGCCTCGCGGCGCACCGGCTTCGTCGTCTCCCATCCTTCAGACGGTGTAGACCTACGGACATGCATCGCTCGCCCCTGCCCCTCGTCATCCTCCTCGTGTGCGCCTCCGCGATCGGCGCCTGCGACGGCGCCGACGAACGACCGGCCGCCGCGCCGGTCGCTGGCGTGGTCGACAGCGCGCTGCCGATCGACACGCTCCTGCACCGCTTCCGTGCGACGGTCGCGGACACCCCGAGCGCGCTCGTCGGCGGCGCGCCCTCGCGCGATGCCCTCGTCCGCGACCTCCTCGCGGCACTCGAGCGCGGCGACAGCGCGCGCGTCGCCGCCCTCGCGCTGACGAAGGCCGAGTTCGCCTGGCTCTACTACCCGCACACGCGATTCACGCGACCGCCCTATGAACTCGGCCCCGACCTGCTCTGGCTCCAGCTCTCGGCGAACCACGCGAAGGGCCTCGTGCGCCTACAGCGGCGCTTGGGGAACCAGCGACTTCGACTGGAGGCCCTGCTCTGCCCTGATTCCGCGCGCGCCGAGGGGCCGAACCTCGTGACCGAGGGCTGTCGCGTCCGGCTCGCCGTCGGCGATTCGGCGCCCCGCGAGCTCCGCCTCTTCGGGTCATTGCTCTCGCGCGATGGTCGGCACAAGTTCGTAACCTATTCCAACGATCTCTGACGCCCGTCGCGGCGTGACGCGACCATGAGCGACCGGCGCATCGCCGCGATCGATATCGGCTCGAACTCGATCCGCCAGATCGTCGCCGACGTCTCCCCCGATGGGGAGATCCGCATCGTGGACGAGATGAAGGCGGCGCCGCGCCTGTGGGCCGGCGTGGCGGCGACCGGTCGCCTCGGCGACACGCACATGGACGCCGCGGTCGAGGCGCTCGTCCGCATGGCCGAGCTCGCGAAGCAGCTCGGCGCCGTGCGCACCGAGGTCGTCGCGACGAGCGCGGTGCGCGAGGCGGCGAACGGCGGCGCGTTCCTCGCCCGCGTGCGCCGCGAGGCCGGGCTCAAGCCGCGCGTCCTCGAGGGTGAGGAGGAGGCGCGTCTCGCGTTCCGTTCGGCGCTCGCGCATTTCGAGATGGGAAGCGGTCGTTGGATCGTGGCCGACATCGGCGGCGGGTCGCTCGAACTCGCCCTCTCGGCCGAGGGCCTTGTCGAGCGCCTCGTCTCTCTCCCCTTCGGCGCCGTGCGGCTCACCGAGGAGTTCCTCAGCGGGAAGTCGAACGGCAAGGGTCTCAAGCGACTCCGCCGACGCGTGCGCGATGGACTGCGCGACGTGATCCCCCTGCGCGACTGGCGCGGCGCCGAGGTGATCGGCTCGGGCGGGACGTTCACGAACCTCGCCGGCATGCACCTCGCGCGGCAGGGCACGAGGGCCGCAACCGTCCACGGCACGCATATCCCGCGACACGAGGTCGAGCACATCCTCGAGATGCTCGCCGAGCTCGACGCCGACGAGCGCGCGACCGTCGAGGGCCTCAACGCCGCTCGCGCCGATATCATCGTCGCGGGCCTCGCCGTCACCGCCGAAATCCTCGCGCGCGTCGAGCCGCGCGAACTCACGGCGTCGGCGTACGGCATCCGCGAGGGGCTGCTGCTCGAGGCGGCACGCGTGCGTCCCGTCATCGCCGATCCCGGCGAGGCGCGCGACCGCTCGGTGCTCGCGTTCGCCGAGCGGTGCCACTACGAGGCTCCGCACGCACGGCAGGTGCAGGCGCTCGCGCTCCAGCTCTTCGACGCGCTCGGCGCGCGCATCGGGTGCGACCCGGACGAACGGCGCACGCTCGGCGATGCCGCCCTGCTCCACGATGTGGGTTACCACATCAACTACGAGGATCACCACAAGCACTCGTTCCACCTGATCCGACACGCCGACCTGCTCGGCATCCCGCCGGAGGAACAACTCGAGATCGCGCTCATCGCGCGCTACCACCGCGGCAAGCCGCCGCGGCACAGGCACAAGGAGTGGGCGGCGCTCGACCGCGAGGCGCGGGAGCGCGTGCGTCGCCTCGGCGCGCTGCTACGTGTCGCGGATGGACTCGATCGCGGGCACGTCGGCGCGGTGGAACGCGTGAAGGTCCGATGGCTCGCGCGTTGCATCCGGTTGGCCCCCGTGCCGCGTCGCGCGAACGGAAAATTGCGGCTCGAGGTCTGGGGCGCGAACCGCAAGTCAGCGCTGCTCGCGGACGTGGCGGGGATGCCGATCGAGATCGTCGCGCCGTCGGGTGAGGTGCTCAGCTCATCCGAGTCGGATGCGTGAAGAGGAACGAGGGAAGATGACCGGCGACGAGAGTCGCGGGGAGTGACGAGCGGTGCACGGTGCGAGGAGTGTCGCCCTACTCCCTACCTTCTACCCTCTACACCCTGACGTTCAGATCCCCGCCTCGAGCGACGTCCTCAACGTCCACGCGCCGCGTGTCGCGCGCGTGAGCGCGTCGCGGAAGGCATCGTGCATCACCTCGACCTGCACCTTCACACGGTGACCCTTGAGGTAGCGCGTGAGCGCGGCGCTCACTTGCCGCTGCCGCTCGGCGAGGCCGGCGAGGTCGCGGTGCGGCGTCACGACGGAGACGCGCACCGCCGGCTCGAGCATCGAGCCGAACAGGTAGGACGCCTGCGCCGTGACGCCGTCGCCGGCGAGGACGAACTCCGTGTCGGTGCCGTCGGTCGTGATCGGGTCGGCGGCGACGCGACGGGCAACCTCCGCGCTCGCCGAGAAGCCGGCATGCTTGTAGAGCACATCGACGAACGCCGTCGCCATGCCGCGCGGCTCGAGAAGTGGGCGCCCCAGCTGCCCGCCGCTGCGCACGGCGCGGTCGTTATGCGAGTAGACGGCGCCGATCGACAGGCGCGGCGCCGGTTCACGACGCAGGTCGCTCTCGAAGTAGTCGCCGCCACCGGTGAACGCGCCGAGTGGCAGGACCTCGGCGCGCGCGGTGTACGCGAGGCCGTTGCCCCCCGTCGGCGCGTTGCGTCCCTCGCCGCCGGTGACCGCGCCCTTGAGCGCGAAGGGGAGCCTCCCCTCCTTCACCTCGTAGGCGGCGAAGAAGCCGACGTCGCGGTCGACCGTGAACGCGGCGTTCACGATCGAGCGGTCGGGGAACTGCTGCTCGCCTGATGAGATGACGCGCTGGCGGTTGCCGGGGAGCTTCCCCTGCCCGACCGTGAGCGCGAGGCGCGGCGTCGCTTGGAACGTGACGTTCGCGTCGCGCAGGACGTTCGGGAAGTTGCTGTTCTCGAAGTCCTGGTCGCCGCGCGAGAACGAGAGCTGCACGCGCGCCGTCAGCCGCGGGTCCCAGACGACCGACTCGAAGCGCAGGCGGGCGCGGCGCACGGCGAGCTGCGACCGCGCGATCGAGAGGTCGTCGGTGTCCTCGGTCGTCGCGAACGCCCACTGCTGGATGCGGAACCGCAGCGTCAGGGACGTGATGCCGTCGGCGGCGTTGAACGTGATGCCGCGGTCGTCGAAGACGATCGGATCACGCGTCGCGGCGGTGCCCTGCGCGGCGGCGGTCGCGGCGGCGGTCGCGGTGGCGAGCGCGCCGGCGACGGCGCCGCGAAGGAG
>CAYSAR010000235.1:0-3698 GCA_964428985.1 uncultured Gemmatimonadaceae bacterium
GGCCACGGCCGTCGCGCCCGCCATGATGAACTGCAGCGCGTCCTCCGCGCGTTGCACGCCGCCGACCCCGATCACTGGCACCGACACCGCGCGCGTGACCCGCCAGGTCGCGAGCACGCCGATCGCGAGCAGTCCGGGTCCGCTCACGCCGCCCGATCCGAACCCGATCGACGGACGGCGCCGCTCGATGTCGATGACGAGTCCTGGCACCGTGTTGATTACCGTGATGCCATCGGCGCCGGCGTCGACGGCGATGCGCGCCGCGTCGGCGATGCTCGCGAGCGTCGGCGAGAGCTTCACGAACAGCGGCTTGCGCGTCTTGTCGCGCGCGCCGCGCACGACGGCGGCGAGCGCGGCGGGATCGGCGCCGAATTCCATGCCGCCCTGCTTCACGTTCGGGCAGCTGACATTGAGCTCGAACGCTTCGGGGCCAGCGGCGCCGTCGAGCCGCGCGACGACCTCCCCGAATTCATGCGCCTCGCGCCCGACGACGTTCACGAGCACGCGCGGGCGCCGGACGTGCGCCGCGATCCACGGCAGGTCCTCGCGCAGCACCGCGTCGACGCCCGGGTTCGCGAGTCCGACGGCGTTGATCATGCCGCCCGGGAAGTCGCCGACCCGCGGCGCGGCGGCGCCCTTCCGCGGTTCGAGACTCACCGCCTTCGTCACGAAGCCACCGACGGCCTCGAGATCCATCACATCGGCGAGCTCGCGCCCATACGCCGCGGTGCCGGCGGCGAGCAGGACGGGATTCTGGAATCGCAGCCCGGCGGCCTCGACCTCGAGCTGCGCGCCACTCATCGCTGTGCCACGCCGGTGCGGCGCTCGTAATGCCGCAGGTACTCGATCGTCGCCTGCGCGAGCGCCTCGGCCGTCGCCTGCTGTCCGGTCGTGCTCGCCATCCACGCCGCGTCCTGCGGGTTCGTCCCGAAGCCGATCTCGACGAGTACCGCCGGCATGTACGAACGCGCGAGCACCGAGAACCCGGCCTGCTTCACGCCGCGGTCGGCACCCGGATGCACGCCGGCGAGCGCGCCCTGGATGATCGCCGCGAGGTCACTCGATTCGCGCAGGTGCTCGTTCTGCGCGAGGTCGTTGATGATGAACGAGAGCGGGTCCCCCTGCTCGGCCTGCACGCTGGTCTCGAAGCGCACGACCTCGTTCTCCATCTCGGCGACGCGGCGTTCGTCCTCGGTGCGCGCCTCGGCGAGGAAGTAGGTCTCGAAGCCGCGCACCGCGGTGCCGTTCCGCCACCGCGGGTTCGCCGCGTTCGTGTGGATGGAGATGAAGAGGTCCGCCTTCTCGCGGTTCGCGAGATGGCCGCGATCCTCGAGCGCGATGAGCGTGTCGGTGCGGCGCGTGAGGTACACGTCGAAGCCGCGCGCCTTGAGCGCGCGCTCGAGCCGCAGGGAGATGGCGAGCGTGAGCTCCGCCTCGCGCACGCGGCGACCGCGCACGATGGTGCCGTTGTTCCCCGGATCGACGCCGCCGTGGCCCGGATCGACGACCACCTTGTAGCGGCGCGAGAGCCCGGGCGTGGCGTTCGGCACGGTCTTGGCCGGCACGGGCTTGACCGCCGCGGGCATCGCCGGCGCGGCGTTCGCCGGGGCCGCCGGCGTCGACGCGCGATGCACGATGACGGTCCCGGGCACGTCGGGCGTCGCCGGCGGCCCCGCGCGTCGCGCGATTGCCTGGAAGAGGCGCACCTCCCATCGCGTCTTGTCCCAGAGGATCCCGATGCCGAAGCGCGGGATGATCTCGCTGAAGAGATGGAGACTGACGTGCGGGTGGCCGTCGATCGTGCGCGTCGGCTCGCTCAGCGGCAGCGCGAAGCCGTTGTGACCGGCGAACGGCGAGCCTTCGGCGAGGTCGAGCGACGTGCCGTAGAGCGTGAGCTTCCACCGCCCGAGCCCGACGGTGTCGAGCGAGCCGCCGAGCAGGCGCGCGATCACGTCGGCACGGACGAGGCCGCCGCCGGGCGTCGCGTGCAGCGAGAGCACGGTGTCGCCGGCGACGCCGCGCACGCGGATCACGTCGCCCGGCGGGACGGGACGCGCCGCGGCGAGCGCGAGCGCGCCGGCGAGGACGAGGAGGACGCGTGGCGCGTGCCTCATCGCACCTTCAGGGCGCGCTGCATCTCGCGCTCGTCCTCGCGCTCCTTGAGGTCGGCGCGCTTGTCGTGCGCCTTCTTCCCTCGCGCGAGGCCGATGCGCACCTTCGCGCGTCCGCCCTTGAAATAGAGTTCGAGTGCCACGAGCGTGAGCCCCTTCCGTTCCACCGCGCCGATGAGCTTCTCGATCTCCTTGCGGTGAAGGAGGAGCTTGCGCGTGCGCAGCGGGTCATGGTTCCAGATGTTGCCCTGCGCGTACGGCGCGATGTGCGCGTTGAGCAGCCAGAGCTCGCCGTCCTTCACGACGGCGTACGCGTCGGTCACTTGCGCACGCCCGTCGCGCAGCGACTTCACCTCGGTCCCGGTCAGCACGAGGCCCGCCTCCCACGTCTCGAGGATCTCGTAGTCGTGTCGGGCGCGCTTGTTCCTCGCGATGGGTTCGATCCCATCGTCCTGCACCGGCCGCTGCTTCGCCATGCGTGCCTGTAGAATGACGACTCGTCGTTGACTTGGGTATCGGCTCCCGACTACGTTTCGCCCACTCGCCGAAGTGGTGGAATTGGTAGACGCGCTGCGTTCAGGGCGCAGTGGGTGCAAGCCCGTGGGGGTTCGAGTCCCCCCTTCGGCATCGCGATCGAACGGACGGGGACGCCTGCGGCGCGGGCGTCCCCGTCGCGCGTCTCAGCCCGGCCGCAGCACCGACGGGGGCACGTCCTCGGGCAGGCGCGCCTCGCCGTACGACGCGCGCAGCGCCGCCGCGCCCTCCTCGACGTAGCGTTCGAGCAGCTCGATCGCATACGCGAGCGGACTTCCCGCGGTGCGCGCCCCGTCGCTCGCGAACGCGAGCAGGCACCGGCCGGCGCGGTCCGGCGCGGAGAGCGTCCCGCCCTTCGCGTGCAGCGCCTCGCGATACGCCGCGAGCCGCTCGTTGAACTGCCGCGCGGCGAGGTCGCGCCGGTCGGGGGCGATGCGAGAGTCCCGCTCGAGCTCCCGCCCCATCGCCGCGGCGATCTCCGCCGCCGTGCGGTCATCGAGCGCATCGCGCTGGGCGACGAGCAACCCCAGCGCGGCGCGCGCATACCGCAGTTCCCACCGCGCATGATCGGCGTCACCGTTCGCCGCCGCGTCGGCGAGCCAAGCGACATCCGCCTCATCGGGTTCGGTCGCGAGCGCGGCGACGACGCTGGCGGCTCGACGCTGGCGATCCCGGCTCGCGCGCCACGCGGGCGTGAACGGGAGCGCCATGTCGGTTCAGGCCTGCAGCACGGGGAGGCCGACGCGCTGCCGCACCGAGGCCTCCGCCTCGAGCAGGTCACCGAGGCGCACGCCATCCAGGACCTCGTCGATGCGCTTCTGGAGCATCATCCAGACCGGACGGATGCTGCAGTCGCACGACTGGGCACAGCGCTCGTCATCGAGCGGGTGCGTTTCGCAGTGCAGGTCGAACGTCACGAGCTCGGCCGCGGTGATGATCTCGCGCACGGTGATGTCGTCGGCCGGCTTCGCGAGCGCGTAGCCGCCCTTCGCGCCGCGCGTGCTCTGCACGATGCCGGCGCGACGCAGCCGCAGCAGGATCTGCTCGACGTAG
>CAYSAR010000236.1:0-3693 GCA_964428985.1 uncultured Gemmatimonadaceae bacterium
CACGCTGTCGCGCGTCGCGTGCGGCGCGTCGGCGGCCTGCACGAGCGCCATCGCCGCCGCGACGCCGATCGCCGGCGCGCCGCGCACGGCGAGGGTGCGGATCGCCTCCGCCGCCTCATCCACGGAGTCGATGTCGCGCTCGACGTACTCGAGCGGGAGTCGACGCTGGTCGATGATGCGCAGTGCGCCGTCAGGCGACCACTGGACAGCCTTCACGGGCTGTGGCACCGGCTGCTGCGGTGGGCGCATCGCACAAACGTATAGATTGAAGGGCCGGCGCAGAACCCGCCCGCGCCCCCTCCACGCCAGTCGCTGAAGCCGATGACGACCGCCGCCTTCGAGTTCCTGCTGATCGACATCGCCGACCGTGTCGCGACGGTCACGATCAACCGCCCCGACAAGCTCAACGCGCTGAACCACGCGGTCATCGCCGAGCTCGACCGCGCGTTCACATCGCTCGGCAAGAGCGATGCGGTCGGCGCGATCGTGCTGACCGGCGCCGGCCGCGCGTTCGTCGCCGGCGCCGACATCGCCGAGGTCGCGGCGGCGGCGGGCACGCCCGCCGGCCTCGAAGCGACGTCGAAGTTCGGCACCGACGTCTTCACGCGCATCGAGCGCCTCGGCAAGCCGGTCATCGCGGCGGTCAACGGCTTCGCGCTCGGCGGCGGCTGCGAACTCGCGCTCGCCTGTCATGTGCGCCTCGCCGGCGCGAGCGCGAAGTTCGGGCTTCCGGAGCTCAAGCTCGGGCTGATCCCCGGGTACGGTGGCACGCAGCGGCTGCCCAGGCTCGTCGGCCAGGGGCGCGCGCTCCAGATGATCCTCACCGGCGAGATGGTGGATGCCGAGCGCGCCGTCGCGATCGGCCTCGCGAACGCGAGCTATCCGAACGAGGCGCTGCTCGATTCGGCGCGCGGCATGGCGAAGCAGATGCTGACGAACGGCCCGCTCGCGATCGCGCACGCGATCGAGGCGGTGACGAAGGGCGCCGACCTCGCGCTCGACGATGCGCTCGCGCTCGAAGGAAAGCACTTCGGCGCCGTCGGCCGCACCGCCGACATGCGCGAGGGGACGAAGGCGTTCCTCGAGAAGCGCGCGCCGGCGTTTCGCGGCGCCTGACGCCGCGCGCGCCGTGCATGGGATGAACGCGGCGCGGCTCGACGCGCTCACGGTGCGCGACTTCCGCAACATCGCGCACGCCTCGCTCGAACTCCCCGCCGATGGCATCGTCATCGTCGGCGAGAATGGCCAAGGGAAGACGAACCTCGTCGAGGCGATCGCCTACCTGCGGCTCATGCGCTCGATGCGCGGCGCGCGCGACCGTGATCTGCTGCGGCATGGCGCGGCGGCGTTCCATGTGGCTGCCGACTGCTCGGGGACGCGCGCACGCCGCGTGACGGCGGCGGTCGACAAGGCGGGGCGGAAGAAGGTCACGCTCGACGGCGATGAGGCCGAGCGGTTGACCGATGCGCTCGACGCGCTGCCGTCGGTCGACTTCTCGCCGCGCGACGTCGACCTCGTCGCCGGGTCGCCGGCCGAACGACGTCGCTACCTCGACATCACGCTCGCGCTGACGTCGGCACCGTACCTGAACGCGCTGCGGCACTATCGCGGCGCCCTTGCGCGGCGGAACGCGGCGCTGCGCGACGCGACGCGGCCTGGCCGCAAGGCGAACGCCGACGACGTGGCGGCGTGGGAGCCCGCGCTCGCCGAGCATGGCGCGCTGCTCGTGCGCGCGCGACGGGAATGGGTCGCGGCGCACGCGCCGGCGTTCGCCGAACAGTGCGCGGCGATCGGCGAGCGCGCCGTGGCGACGCTCGGCTATGCGAGCGCGATGGGCGAGGAGGACGACGTGCGGGGCGCGCTACGCGCGCAGCTCGCGAAGCAGCGCGAGCACGATCTGCGGCGCGGTCTCACGCAAGCGGGCCCGCACCGCGACGACCTCGATCTCTCGCTCGACGGGCACGACCTGCGCACCGTCGGCTCGGCGGGGCAGCAACGAACGGCGGCGATCGTGCTGCGCATGCTCGAGGCGGCGACGCACCGCGAAGCGACGGGGACGACGCCGGTGCTGCTGCTCGACGACCCCTTCGCCGAGCTCGACCGTCGGCGCACGGAGCGCATCCTCGGGCTGCTCGAGCGCGCCGGTGTCGGCCAGTGCGTCGTCTGCGTGCCGCGCGAGGACGAGATCCCGGCGCGCTTCACGAAGCTCGAGCGGTGGCGGGTGCGCGAGGGGGAGTTCTCGCGCGAGGGGACATCGTGAGCGCGCCCGGCGGCGGAGGTCCGCGCGAGCCGCGGTCGGGGAAGGGCCGTCCGGCCCCGATCGCCGAGGCGCTCAAGGACGTCCTCGAGTCCCGCGGCCTCGACGAGGACGTGCAGCGTGCGTGGGTGCTCGAGGCGTGGGCGGGGCTTGTCGGGCCGCAGATCGCGGCGGTCACGCAGCCGCGGTTCGTGGCCGATGACGGGACGCTGATCGTCGGCGTGCGCACGCACGCGTGGATGAACGAGCTCTCGCTCATGGAGCGCGCGCTCGTCGCGAAGGTGAACGCGGCGAACGCGAAGCGCGCCATTCGACGGATCCGCTGGGAGTTGATGCGGGGATAGGGAACCCCCGTAACCGCTTGATTCACCCCCGTTTACAGAGGGGGAATCGCATTGCGTCGCGCCTGTGCGACGGGTAAATTCCGGTGTTGCGCAACGGCCGGTTTACGGCCTTTCTTCGCGGGCCACCGAAGGCCCCTGCGCCCCACGAATCAACGGGATCAATGGCCAAGACGAACGACGCCGCCGAATCGCATTACGACGCCTCCGGCATCCAGGTACTGAAGGGCCTCGAGGCAGTGCGGAAGCGGCCGGGCATGTACATCGGTTCCACCTCCGCCCGCGGCCTCCATCACCTCGTCTACGAGGTCGTCGACAACTCGATCGACGAAGCGCTCGCCGGTTTCTGCGACGCGGTCAAGGTCATCATCCACGAGGACAACTCGATCACCGTCGAGGACAACGGCCGCGGCATCCCGGTCGACATCCACCCGACGGAGAGGCTCCCCGGCGTCGAACTCGCGCTCACCGTGCTGCACGCCGGCGGCAAGTTCGACAAGAACACGTACAAGGTCTCCGGCGGCCTCCATGGCGTCGGCGTCTCGGTCGTCAACGCGCTCTCCTCGTCGCTCAAGGTTTGGGTGAAGCTCGGCGGGAAGGAGCACTACATGGACTTCGTCCGCGGCTCGACGACGACGAAGCTCAAGGTGCTCGGCACGGTGAAGGCGAAGGAGACCGGCACGAAGGTCTGGTTCAAGCCCGACCACGAGATCTTCACCGAGCTCGAATACGACTACGCGACGCTCGCGACGCGCCTCCGGGAACTCTCGTTCCTCAACAAGGGCGTGACGATCGTCCTGCGCGACGAGCGCGGCGCCGAGCCGCGGGAAGAGACCTTCCATGCGAAGGGCGGCCTCAAGGAGTTCGTCGCGTTCCTCAACAGCACGGGCAAGAAGCCGCTGCATCCCGAGATCCTGTACCTCGAGGGCGAGAAGGACGACATCGGCATCGAGCTCTCGCTGCAGTACAACGACGGCTACAACGAGAACGTGTTCTCGTTCGTGAACAACATCAACACGCACGAGGGCGGCACGCACCTGACCGGCTTCAAGTCGGCGCTGACGAGCGTGATCAACAAGCACCTCGACAAGTCGT
>CAYSAR010000237.1:0-504 GCA_964428985.1 uncultured Gemmatimonadaceae bacterium
CGGAAGACGCAGGGCAGCTCCACCAACCCGCCGAGCGGATCGCATACCAGTCCGAGCGTCCCTTGCTGCGCGAGCGCGACCGCGTGGCTCACCTGCGTCGGCGTCCCGCCGAGCATCTCCGTCGCGGCGCCGGCGGCCATCCCCGCGGCCGCGCCCGTCTCCGCCTGGCAGCCACCCTCGGCGCCCGACAGCGACGCGCGCTGCGCGACGACGGCGCCGATCAAGCCCGCGCAGGCGAGCGCGTCGATCAACTTGTCGTCAGCGACGCCCTTGTCGCGCGCGATGCCGAGCAGCAGCGCCGGCAGCACGCCGGCGCCACCGGCGGTCGGCGCGGCGACGATCACGCCCATTGCCGCGTTCACTTCCTGAACCGCGAGCGCGCGCATGAGCACGTCGCGGAAGAGCGTGCCGGCGAGCGGTCCGTTCGGTCCGGTGCGCAGCTTCGCCGCGTCGCCTCCGACCAGTCCCGACGCCGATCGGAGATCACCGGTCAGCCCTTGCTCC
>CAYSAR010000237.1:514-3693 GCA_964428985.1 uncultured Gemmatimonadaceae bacterium
CACCGCGCCGCGCATCACCTGGAGCGCGCGGCCGAGCGCGGCGCGGATCTCCTCGACGCCGCGTCCCTGGTCGCGCGACTCCATCTCGAGCGCGACTTGCGCGATCGTCTTCCCCTGCTGCTCGGCGGCCTTCGCCGCGTCGGCGATCGAGTGGAACATCAGCCACCGACCTTGTCGATGCGGTGCGACCACTTCACCCACGGGAGCGAGCGAACGGCATCGCGTACCGCCTCGTCGGGACGGTCATCGACCTCGATGACCATGAACGCATCGCCACCGCGATGCTTCCGCGTGAGGCGGAGCGTCGCGATGTTCACGCCGGCGTCGCTCAGGATCCCGGCGATGCGCGCGACGCTCCCTTTCACGTCCTCGGCGACAAGGACGATCGTGTGGCTCGAGCCATCGACCTCCACCGGGTAGCCGTCGATCTCGCTGACACGGATGCGGCCGGCCCCGAGCGACGCGCCGAGCATGACGTGGTGCCTATGCTCACGCCGGACGGTGATGCGCACGCTGTTCGGATGGACCTCGGGCTCGCTGCCGAGCTTCGTCTTCTCGAAGCGATAGGCGAGCCCCTCGCGTTCCATAATGGAGAGCGAATCGCGAAGGCGTTCGTCGTCGGGTCGGAAACCGAGCAACCCACCGACGATCGCCTTGTCGGTGCCATGGCCCTCTCCGGTGCGCGCAAAGGAGCCGTGCAACTCGATCAGCGCGGTCTCCGGCGTGCCGGCGACGAGGTCGCGCGCGATGAGGCCCAGGCGGCAGGCTCCGGCGGTATGACTGCTGGACGGCCCGACCATGACCGGGCCGATGATGTCGAGGATGGAGACCATGATGCTGCAAGCTAACTTGGGCTGATGTCGCGCGCGTTCGTGAACGAGGATGCCGGGCCCCCGCGGAAGGTGGGCTCTTACGAACTGCCGGATCCGGACGATCCCGGGTTCGACGAGGCGGCCGCGCGCGTGCTCTTGGAAGCGGCGCGCGTGAGCGAGGTCGCGGACGCCGAGGCGGCGACGGGGCTGATGTGGGGGGACCCCCGACTCGTCCCCCATGTCCGAGCGGCCCTCGAGGCGGCGATCGCTTCGGGAGATGATCGGCTGGAACAGGTCGCGAGCCGGTACCTCAAGAAGGCGCGGGGAAGTGGCGATACTTCCTGACACATGCCCACCGTAGCCCCGAGACTCGCGCGCCCCTTGGGCGCTCGCGCGGCCGCCGCCTTGTCCCTGCCCGGCCTCGCCGCCGCCCTACTGCTCACCGCCTGCACCGATTCGGGGCCGGCGACCTGGCGCATCGGATTGATCGGGTCGCACACCGGCACGATGGCCGGCTCGTCGGGCATCCCGGCTCGGCAGGGCGCGGAGATCGCCGTGCGCCGCCTCAACGATGCCGGCGGCGTCATGATCGGCGGGCGCGCGCATCGCGTCGTCCTCATCGAGCGTGAGACGGACAACCGCCCCGACGCCGCCGCGCTGGCGGCGCGTGCGCTGATCAACCTCGACTCGGTCGACGTGCTCGTCGGGCCGCAGACGAGCAACCTCGCGATCGCCGCGGCACCAGTCGCCGAGGTCTCGCGCGTGCCGATGATCGCGCCGATGGCGTCGAACCCGGCCGTCACGACCGACCGTCGCATGGTGACGCGGCTCGCGTTCATCGATGCGTTCCAGGGCGAGGTGCTCGCGCGCTATGCGTTCGACTCGCTGCGCATCCGTCGCGCGGCCGCGCTGCATGACGCCGGGAGCCCCTACGGCCGCGACATCACGCGGCTCTTCAGCGAGACGTTCGAGGCGCTCGGCGGCAAGGTCGTGCGCGTCGAGACGTTCGATGCCGACGATCCGCGCGACCACGCGCCGCAGCTCCGTCGCATCCTCGCCGAGCGGCCCGACGCGATCCTGTTGCCCAGCTTCATCGTGCACGACTCGGCGCAGATCCGCGTGGCGCGCGCGCTCGGGTTCCGCGGCCGGTTCCTCGGCAGCGACGCCTGGGACATCCGTACGCTCGCGACGCGTGAGGACGCGCTCGGCTCGATCGTCGTCGCGAACTGGAACCGCCATTCCGACCGTCCGGCGTCGCGCGAGTTCCTCGCGGCGTGGGATTCGGCCTACCCTGGCGACGTCCCGCGCGCGACGGCGGCGGCGACGTTCGATGCGATCATGCTCGCGGCCGAGGCGGCACGTCGCGCCGGCGTGCGCACGGGTCCGGCGGTCGTCGACTCGCTCAGGACGGTCGGCGCCTGGGCCGGCGCGCTCGCCGACTTCGAGTTCAATGGCACCGGCGATCCGCGCCGCGGCGCGGTCATCCTCGAGGTCCAGCGCGACTCGATGCCGCTCCGCGCGGTGATCGGCCCGGTGAAGCGTTGACGCTGTCGTGAACGACCGATGATCGGGCGCCACTTCCGGCGCAGTCTCGCGCTGCGGCTCAGCGCGGCGTTCCTTTCGCTCAGCGTGGGGACCGTCCTGCTCGCGACGTTCGTCTCCTACCGTCAAGCCGAGACGGCGTTGCGCGAGCGCCTGCTGGAGCAGCTCGCCTCGATGGCCGAGGACGACGCGGCGCAGCTCGCGGCGTGGCGCTATCGCCAGCGTGCGGCGATCGAGCAGATCGCGCGCATCCCGACGGTGCGCGCCTCGCTGCTCGCGCCAGCCGGCGGCACGGCGGGCGGTCGCGCGATCTCGATGACCGACCCGGCCCTCCTCGCCGCGACCGAGCTCTCGCTCCTCACCGTGCCTGGCGGGCGCGTCTTCCGTTCCTCGGACTCGACGAAGCTCGATACGTACGCGGTCGACCAGCTCTACTACCGCGAGGGCCAGCACCGCAGCTTCACGCAGGCGATCTACCCTTCGGGCGAGACGGGGCGTCCGACGATGACGGTCGCGACGCCGGTGTTCGCGCCGGACAGCTCGGTGCGTGCGGTGCTCGCCGCGCACCTCGACCTGACGCAGATGGAGCGCGTGCTCGACAAGCGATCGCGCGCGCTCGCGATCGACGCCTACGTCGTGAACCGTTTCGCCGAGTTCGTCTCCGCCGACCGGTTCGGCCTGGCCGAGCATGTGCGCGGCGTGCACAGCGTCGCGATCGACAGCGCGCTCGCCGGCGGCAACGACGCCGGAATCTACGATGACTATCGCGGCCGGCCCGTCGTCGGCGCGTGGCGCTGGCTTCCCGATCTTGAGCTCGCGCTCGTC
>CAYSAR010000238.1:0-3686 GCA_964428985.1 uncultured Gemmatimonadaceae bacterium
CTCGATCCTCGACCATCCCCAGCGGATATTCGCCCGCGAAGCGCACAGCGGGAAAGCCGCCGCGATCCAGCCCGCGCTCGTACATCTCCCCGCTGACCTTCGCGCGGATTGAGAATCTATGCTCGATTCGCGGCGCGTCGACGAAGCCGCCACCCGCCGCGACATCCGTCGGCGTGCGGCCTTCCTGATAATTGATGCGGCCGTAGCCCGTGTTGTGGTTGGAGTTGAAGATGTCCCAGTAGACGAGCCGGCCGTCGCCCGTGAGGTAGACTTGCCCGGCGCAGATGCCGCCGACCGGCATGCCGATCGTGCTGAGTTCCTCGCCGCTGTACCAGGTTCGCTCGCCACGCGCAGTGAGCAGCTTCACCCACTGCGGATCGAGCTTCTTCTCGGCCGGGACGAAATGGTCCGGGCTGTCGCCTGCGCCGAACGGGCCGGCGAACGCCCTCGCCATGTACGGGCTCGCCGCGAGCGCCCCGAACTCCACGAAGCGATCGAGCCGGTTCTGGCTGAGCAGCGAGTTGAGCACGCGCGCCTGCTGGACGCGGAAGCGGTCGACCGCGCCCTCGTTCTCGATGCGGCGCAGCATCTTCGAGTCGAGGAACATCTCCGGCACCTGGAACGCGACCTCGTTCAGGTAGCGCACCGCTTCGCGCTGCCGCGCCTTCTCGAGCGGACGGAAACGTTCGCCGGTGCCGTAGCGCTCCTGCGTGTACGCCCCGCCGACGATCGCCGCGACGTGGCCCATGTAGCGGCCCCACTGGCCGACCGCCTGGTTGTAGAGCGTGTTGACCTCGTCATAGCTCTCGCCGGGCTTCTCGGCCGCCGGCAGGATGTAGCTCACGACGCGCGTGAGGTTCCGCATGCCGAGCTTCGTCGCTTGCACGGCGTCGGCGTCACCGACGGCCTCGGTCAGGTTCTCCGGGTCGCTCGTGGCGTCCGGCGTCGTGAACCGCAGCCAGGGGAAGCGATCCTGCTCGCGCGCCCACTGGTCGAGCGTCGGCTTCTCCTCGTCGGGCGTGCGCGCGCCCGGGATTGGTGTGTAGCCCCACTTCACGGCGAACTTGTCGTACGGCCCCACCTGCGGGACCAGCAGGTGCGGCGGGATGCTGTCCTCGGGCTGGGCGACGTAGTTGAAGCGCGAGTAGTCCATGAGCGTCGCGACATGCCCGTTCATGCGCTCGAGGAACGCACGATTGCGGATCGAGTCGATCGGGTACTGCGCGCTCGCCTTCATGTTGTGCGGGAACCCGATCGAGTGGCCGACCTCGTGCGTCACGACGTACTCGACCAGGCGCCCCATGAGCGAGTCCGGCAGCGGGAGCTTCTGCGCGCGCGGGTCGAGCGGCGAGACTTGGATGAAGTACCAGTTCTTCTGGAGCTCCATGATGTTGTGATACATGTTGACCTCGCCCTTCAGGATCTCCCCGGAGCGCGGGTCGACGATCTGGCCGCCGGTCGCGTTCGCGACGGTGCTCGGCCGCCAGTAGATCACGGAGTGGCGCGCGTCGTAGAGCGAGAACGTCGAGTCCTCTTCAGGCGTCGGCGCGATGCGCCCCTCGATCGCGTTGCTGAAGCCGGCCTCGCGGAACGCGTCGCGCCACTTGTTCACGCCGATGACGATCCACGGCTTGAGCCAATCGGGGGTCGCCGGGTCGATCCAGTAGACGATCGGCGTCACCGGGTCGGAGATCGCCGCGTTCGGGTCCTTCTTCTCGAGACGGAAGCGGTGGATGAAGCGCATCTGCTCCGACTTGTGCACCGCGCGCGACATGTCGTAGGCGCGGCTCGAGTTGAAGCCGACGCGCTGGTCATGCCACCGCGGCATCATCGGCCGCTCGGGGAGCGCGAGCATGCTGAAGTGCACGCGCACCGTCTGCGAGCGAGGCTGCGCCTGGCCGCCACCGCCGCCGCCAGGACCGCCGCCGCCGGCCGGCGGTCGGGCCACGCCCGACTGCGTCACCTCGATGTTCACGTTCTCGGGGAACGCCCAGGTGCGCTCGATCCAGCTCTTGCTGCGCACGAGCCCATCGATGGGACCGAGCTCGGGGATGTTCGACAGGAACAGGTCGCTCGCATCGATGACCGCCGCGCTGTCTGGCCCATACGCCTCGACGTTGAACGACGCGAGCACGGGGCCCTTTCGGAAGCCCGAGACCTGGCGCCAGATCGCCGACGTCGTGTCGGCCATGAGATCGTGCTCCTTCGCGCGGAGCACGACGCGGTTCCCCTGACGCTCCCACTGGACGATGTTGCGCGACCCGCCGCCGAAGAATCCGGCGGGGTTCTGGAGCGTCGACTCGACGTGGCGGCTGATGAGCAGCAACTCCCGACCGAGCGCGCGCGTCGGGATCTCGAAGTACATGCGCTCGCCGACGCGATGCACCTTCAGCAGGCCGTCCTGCGTGACGGCGCGATCGGTGATCACCTGGCGGTAGGGCCGCGGCTCGCCCTGGCGCTGGCCGCTCGGCGCGCCTTGCGGCGAGCCCTGCTGTGCACCGCCGGGCTGCGCGGCGCCTGACGGACGCGAAGGCGTCGGGGCGGGATCAGAGGGAGCCGGCGACATGCAGCCGGCGACGGCGCCGATGAGCGACGCGGCGATGAGCGTGGAACGTACTGGACTCATGTCTCGTGTCGGGTGGGACGTGGGGTGGGGACTGCGACGGACCGTCGTACGTTAGCCCCGGGACCGCGCGCGCGCAGCATCGCCTTCACGATCTCGACGACCGCGACCGGCACGATCGCCGCGACCGTGACGATGCCCCACTCGGCGACGGAGAGCGGCGTCGTCTTGAGCACGCGCTGGAGCAGGGGCACATGGACGGCCGCGAGTTGGAGCGCGACGCATGCGGCGGCCGCGCCGAGGAGCCAGCGATTCGCGAAGGCCCCGCGTCCGAGCGCGGACTCGCGGGGCGAGCGACAGTTGTAGGCGTGCGCGACCTGGGCGAGCGCGAGCGTCATGAACGCCATCGTCGTCGCGTGCACGCTCGCGTCGGCGAGGGCGCGGGAGCCGAGCGAGAGTCGGAAGACGGCGAGTGTGCACGTCGCGAGCAGTATGCCCTGCCACGCGATGAGCCATCCGAAACGTGGCGTCAGGAGCGGCGCATCGGGGGCGCGGGGCGGGCGCCGCATCACCCCTGGCGCCGTGGGCTCGAGCGCGAGCGCGAGGGCGGGGAAGATGTCGGTGATCATGTTGAGCCAGAGGATCTGCATCACCGCGAGCGGGAGCGGCCACCCGAGCATGATCGCGGCGAACACGGTCACGATCTCGGAGAGGTTGCACGAGAACAGGTAGTGGATGAAGCGCAGGATGTTGTTGACGATGATCCGGCCCTGTTCGACCGCGCCGACGATCGTCGTGAAGTCGTCGTCGGTGATCACCATGTCGGCGGCTTCCTTCGCGACCTCGGTGCCGCGGATCCCCATCGCGATGCCGATGTCGGCGGCCTTGAGCGCCGGCGCGTCGTTCACGCCATCGCCGGTCATCGCGACGACGTGGCCTTGGCGCTGCAGCGCCTCGACGATGCGCAGCTTGTGCTCGGGCGAGACGCGGGCGAAGACCGCCGCCTGCCGGACGACACGATCCCAGCCGTCGTCGTCGAGGTCGTGGAGCTCGCGCTCGTGGACCGTCTCGAGCCGCTCGCCCTCCGGCCCGCGGTCCATGCCGAGTTCGCGCGCGATCGCCT
>CAYSAR010000239.1:0-3676 GCA_964428985.1 uncultured Gemmatimonadaceae bacterium
CTGCACGCAGTGCGGCAAGGTCGAGGAGTTCCGCGACGAGCGCCTCGAGCGCATGACGACGATCGTCGCCGAGTCGCGCGGCTTCGCGCGGCAGGGACACAAGCTCGTGATCAACGGCATCTGCCGTGACTGCCAGCAGGGGACGGGCGCGGTGACGCCGTCCATGCCGCGCGCCGGCTTCCGCTGATGGAGTCCGGCGGCGTCGGCCTGCTCATCGCGTTCTCCGCGGGGCTGCTCAGTTTCTTGAGTCCCTGCGTGCTGCCGCTCGTGCCGAGCTACATCACGTTCATCACCGGGATGTCGCTCGAGGACCTCGGCAAGCAGCGCCGCAACGCCTTCGTGCATGCCGTGCTCTTCGTCGTCGGCTTCACGCTGATCTTCCTCGCGCTCGGCGCCGGCGCGACGCTCTTCGGCCAGTTGATGCTGCGTTACCGCGACTGGATCAGCCGCATCGGCGGCGTGCTCGTCATCCTGTTCGGGCTGTACATGCTCGGCGTCTTCAATCTCGGGCTGCTCGCGCGCGACACGCGGCTGCACCTCGCCGACAAGCCGCTCGGCTATCTCGGGACGCTCGTCGTCGGCATCGCGTTCGGCGCGGGATGGTCACCTTGCATCGGTCCCATCCTTGGCGCGATCCTCACGATGGCGGCGAACGAGGCCGACCTCGGCCGTGGCCTCACGCTGCTGCTGACCTACTCGCTCGGTCTCGCGGTGCCGTTCCTGCTCGCCGCGGTGATGGTCGAGCGCTTCCTCGCGTTCTTCGCGAAGCACCGCGGCAAGATGGTGTGGGTGAACCGCATCGCCGGCGCGCTGCTCGTGCTCGTCGGCGTGTTGATGGTGACGAACCGGTTCACGATGCTCGCGGCGTGGTTGCAGGACTTCACGCCGGCGTTCATCCGGGATCGGATCTAGGGTTACTTGGTCCAGATCACGATCGCGCCGCAGCCCTCGACGTCGGAGTATCGGGCGGGCGCGAACGCATCACGATAGATCTCGACCCGCTTCGCGCGCTGGAGCCAGAATCGCAGGTCGGTCTGGTCCTTGCGGCGTAGTTCTCTAGGCAGTGTGATATCCGACGGGGGACTGTAGTCCGCGCCGTCGACGAAGACCTTCGGGTAGCAGCGGCCGTTATTGGCCTCGAACGCGAAGAGCCCGTCGCGATCGATCTGGGCGCGATGCATCTTCGACGCGAGCACCGCCGGCGTGACGATCGGCACGCGACGGAGCTCCTCGTCGTCGAAGAAGGTCCCTTGGAAGTTGAACTTCTTCCGCTCCTCGAACTCGATCCGTTCGCGCGTCATGACCTCGCCGACGATCGAGACCGTGCCGAGCTCCTGCACCGTCTTGAGCTCGATGTCGCCGACGTCGGCGGTCGAACCTTCGACCGGCGGGTCGACGAGCATCTCCACCGGTCCGAATCCGATCGCCCGGAACCAGAGATGCGTGCTGCGCGCCGGCGTGCGCATCGAGAAGCGGCCATCGGCGGTCGTGCGTACGCCGGAGGTCGAGTCGTTCGGCGGCGAGACATAGAGGTCCGCGACGGGCGTTCCCTCCGACGTGATCACGCGACCGGTGACCACCATCATGGCGTCGTTCGCGCCGGCGGTGAGGTCCTGCCGGACCAAGCCGACCCCCGTCGCGTTGATCGCGAGGGAGACGGAGGCGCCGCCCATGTCCAAGGCATGGAGCTCGAGCCGCGAGCCCGCGGGTACGCCGCACAGCAGGTAGCGACCCGCATCGTCAGTCGTGGCGTCGCGTGCATGCTCGACGCGTTCGAAGGTCCGTTCGACGATGCGAGTCTCGAGCCACGCCCCGCGCACGCGGGCCTCGGCGAGCGGAGTTCGCGAGCGGTCCCGCACCTCGCCGAGGAGGACCAGCGTGTCGCCGCCGAACGCGCGGCCGCAGAGCTCCGCCTGCACCGTCGTGCGGGAGGGCGTCGCCAGGATCAGGTCCGCCGCTTGGCCGTCGCGGACGGTCACCATGGCGGCGAGCTCAGGCAGCGCGAGTGAGTCGAGCCATGGCACTGCGGCGATCACCTCATGCTCGCCAGCGCGGACGTCCGTGAACGCGAACCGCCCCTGCGCGTCGGTCGTGTCGATTCGCGAGGTGCCGAGCAGCAGCACCACGGCGCCGGGGATCGGGTTGCCGGTGCGGAGGGAGTCGTGGAGGACGCCGCGGAGCGTGCCTTGGGCGCCCATGGGGACTGCGCCGATCAAGGACGAACCGACGATGAGCGCTGATTGGACAATGCCTCGTCTCATGCGGTCACCTCGTCCAGATGATCACCGACCCACACCCATTGAAGTCGGCGAAGCGCGGCGGCGCGAACGCAGCGCGGTACACCTCGACCCGCTTCGCGAGCTGGAGCCAGCTCTTCGCGTCGTGCTCGTTGAGGAGCCCGTAGTCTCCGCCGTCGACGAAGAGGCGAGGGACGCACCAACCACCGTTCCGCTCGAGCGTCAACCCCTTCTTGCTCGACCGCGGCACGCGTGAGGCGATGTACCCCGGTGTGACGATCGTCAGCTTCGACAGCTCCTCCTCATCGAAGAACGTCCCTTGGAAGTTGAACTTCCGCCGTTCCTCGAACTCGAGCTGCTCACGCGTCATCCCGTCGGCGACGACCGATACCGCGCGCAGTTCACGCACGCTGCGCAACTGCACGTCCCCGACTTCCGCGGCACCATCGGGATCGGCCGGCGGATCGACGAACACCTCCGCTGGCTCGAAGCCGACGGCGCGGAACCAGAGCTGCGTCGTCCGCGCGGGGAGGCGCACCGTGAACCGGCCGTCGGCCGCCGTGCGCGCGCCCCCTGACGTGTCGGTCGCCAAAGACGCGAGCACGCCCGCGATCGGCTCGCCCTTCGTCGACACCACCCGGCCAGTGGCCAGCATGGTCGCGGTGGGCACACCGATTGTGAGGTCCTGCCTCAGGATGCTGCCACTCACGGAGATCGCGATGCTAGCGATCGACGAATCCGGGCCATCGGTGTGCATCTCAAGTAAGGCGCCAGCGGGCACTCCGCACAGCACATACATCCCCGCCGCATCCGTCGTATCGGCCGTCGCCATCGTCCGCTGCTCGAGCTGCTGCTTCCCGAGCAGCGTCTCGTGCCACCACCCATAGACCGGCGCGTTCGCGAGCGGCTGCCGCGACCGCTCACGCACCTCGCCGAGGATCACGGTCGCGTCGTCGGCGAGCTCGGCGCCGCAGAGCGCGCGCTGCGCCGTCCGCCGCGACGGCGTCGCGAGCGTGACTGACGCGTCGCCTCCGCCGACCGCCACGCGCGCCTCCAGCGCCGGCACGGCGAGCGAATCGAGCCAAGGCGCCCAATACCCCACGCGCTGCTCGCCGGCGGCCACGCCCGCGAACGCGAACCGCCCCCGCGAATCGGTCGTATCGCGCCTCGCCGTGCCGAACAGGACGACCTCGGCCCCGGGGACGGGCTTTCCCGCGCGCAGCGAGTCGAAGACGACGCCACGGATCGTGCCCTGCGCGTTCGTCGCCGTGATAGGCGAGAGCGCCAGAACCGCCACCAAGGTCGCGGGAAGGGCACGCATGACCCGAATGTAAGACGGAGTGGGGAAGGATGCCCGCCCTTTGACCCAGCCACCTCCCCTCGCGCCGCGATCCCCCCCCTCACCCCCCACCTCCGCCGCCCCCGCACCCGCCAACCCG
>CAYSAR010000240.1:0-3643 GCA_964428985.1 uncultured Gemmatimonadaceae bacterium
CGGCTTCTCGGCGCTCGTCGGTGTCGTGTTCGGCGTGTATCCGGCGCGTCGGGCGGCGGGCTTGGATCCGATCCAGGCGCTGCGCTTCGAGTAACGTAAGTACAAGATCCATAGCGGGTTAACGAGAAGCGCGGCGTCGATCGACGTCGCGCTTCTTCGTGACCGCAGGTCATCGCGCGGCCGCAACGGCTACATTCCGTCCCAGCGATGTCGGACCAACCCCCAGAACCACCGCGCCGCCCGTCGAATCACGCGCCGATGGGCGGTACGAGCGAATACCGTCCGCCCGAGCGGCACCACGTCGAGGCGAATCCGACCGGCAAGCGCCTCGCCGTGCTCACGCTCGCGGCGCTGGGCGTCGTCTACGGCGACATCGGCACGAGTCCGCTCTACGCGATGCGCGAGGCGTTCAGCCCGGCGTACGGGCTCGCCGCGACACCGGAGAACGTACGCGGCATCCTCTCGCTGATCCTGTGGGCGCTGATCCTCGTGATCAGCGTGAAGTACATCTACTTCATCCTGCGCGCCGACAATCGCGGCGAGGGCGGCATCCTCGCGATGCTCTCGCTCCTGCTCTCGCGACTCGAGCCGGGGAGCCGCGCGCGGCTCCTCATCGTCGGCCTCGCGCTCTTCGGGGCGGCGCTGCTCTTCGGCGACGGCATGATCACGCCGGCGATGTCGGTGCTCTCGGCGACCGAGGGCCTCACCGTCGTGTCGGAGCGCCTCTCGTTCCTCGTGCTGCCGCTGACGCTGGCGATCCTCGTCGGCGTGTTCGTCTCGCAGCGCTTCGGGAGCGCCGGCGTCGGCGCGGTGTTCGGCCCGATCATGACGCTCTGGTTCGTCACGATCGCGGTGCTCGGCGCCGCGCACGTGCTGCACGAGCCGACGGTACTGTTCGCGGTGAACCCGTGGCTCGGGCTGCGGTTCCTGCTCACGCACGGCGCGTGGGGCTTCTTCGTGCTCGGCGCCGTCGTGCTCGTCGTGACGGGCGGCGAGGCGCTCTACGCCGACATGGGGCACTTCGGGCGGCGCCCGATCCGGCTCGCGTGGCTCGGGGTCGCGCTGCCCGCGCTCGTGCTCAACTACTTCGGTCAGGGCGCGCTGATCCTGCACGACCCCTCGGCGGCGGCGAACCCCTTCTACCTTCTCGCGCCGCGGCCGTTGCTCTACCCGATGATCGCGCTGGCGACCTGCGCGGCGGTCATCGCGAGCCAAGCGATGATCTCGGGCGCGTTCTCGCTGATCCACCAGTGCGTCCAGCTCGGCTACTCGCCGCGCATGACGATCACGCACACCTCGGCGAAGCAGTTCGGGCAGATCTACGTGCCGGAGATGAACGCCGCGCTGATGGTCGGGTGCGTGCTCCTCGTCCTCGGTTTCCGCGACTCGTCGTCGCTCGTCGCGGCCTACGGGGTCGCGGTGACGGGGACGTTCGTGATCACGACGCTGCTGTTCACGGTCCTGACGCGGCGGCTCTGGGCATGGCCGGCGTGGAAGTCGGTCGCGTTCCTCGTCGCGTTCCTCGCGATCGACGGCGCGCTGTTCGGCGCGTCGATGCTCAAGCTGCTGCATGGCGGGTGGGTGCCGATCGCCGTCGCCGTCGGCGCGTTCACGCTCATGACGACGTGGAAGCGCGGGCGCGACATCCTGCGCGAGCGCCTCACTGACGTCGCGCTCCCGGTCGAGGTCTTCCTCGACGACATCGGCCAGCGCGCCCGCGCGCGCGTGCCCGGCACGGCGGTGTTCATGACGTCGGAGGCGCAGGGCGTGCCGGTCGTGCTGCTCCACCACCTCAAGCACAACAAGGTGCTGCACGACACGGTCATCCTGCTCTCGATCAAGACGGCCGACGTGCCGGAGGTGCCGCGCGCCGAGCGCACGCGCATCGAGGCGCTCGGGCACGGCTTCTTCCGCGTGATCGCGCAGTACGGCTTCATGGAGTCGGCGGACGTGAAGGAGGTTCTCCAGAAGTGCCGCGACTCCGGCATCGCGGCACGGCCGCTCGACACGAGCTATTATCTCGGGCGCGAGCAGCTGATCCCGCGACGCGGGCCGTGGAAGAAGCACGGGTTGTCGATGAACATCGCGCGCAAGAAGATCTTCGCGGTCATGGCCCGCAACGCGCGGAGCGCGACCGAGTACTTCCAGCTCCCGCCGAACCGGGTCGTGGAATTGGGGACGCAGATCGAGTTCTGATGCGGGGGTCAACAGCAAACCACCGAGGCACCGAGGGGCACGCGCTCCTGTCGACGAAGTGCGTGTGACCGGTGAATGGTGCTCGATACCCGCTTGGACCTCCGGCCACACCAAACTGAAGTTGTTGTCGACCGTCCACTATGGACCTTGAGCACACTCGCACGCACCGAGCCCTCGGTGTCCTCAGTGCCTTGGTGGTGTGTTGTCATTCGAATCGCTGACCTGAGCCCTTAACCCGTTCCCGATGCCCCGCTCCCTCCTCCTCGTCCTCGCGTTCCTCCTCGCGCTTCCGGTCGCGACCTCCGCCCAGTCCCCCGCGCGCGACACGCTGCGCGACGACCGCGCCTTCTCGTTCTACGCGAAGGGTCCGTATCGCGCCGGCGTGCCGCGCCCGGAGACGATCCTCGGATACGATGTCGGCAGCTGGCACACGCAGTACGCGAACCAGGAGCGCGTGCTCCTCGGCATCGCGCAGGCGGCGAGCGACCGCGTGCGCGTCGAGGAGATCGGCACGACGAGCGAGCGGCGCACGATGCGCATCTACATCGTCTCGACGCCGCAGAACATCGCGCGCCTCGACGCGATCCGCGCCGACCTCGACCGCATCGCCGACCCGCGCGGCGCGACGCCGGCGCAGCTCGACGCGGTCATCGCCCGCACGCCGGCCGTCGTCTGGTTCTCGGGCTCGGTGCACGGCGATGAGGTGCCCGGCTTCGAGGCGTCGATGCAGCTGCTCTATCACTTCGCCGCGACCGAGGATCCGCGCCAGCTCGAGCTGCTCGCGAACGCGATCGTCATCATCAACCCGAGCTCGAACCCCGACGGTCACGAGCGCTTCTCGGTCTGGAGCAACTCGGTCGCCGTCGGCAGTCCCGAGCGCCAGGCGCTCGAGCACCAACGCGGGCAGCCGTGGAGCATCTCCGGTCGCTTCAACCACTACCGGTTCGACATGAACCGCGATCTCATGGCGATCACGCAGCGCGAAGTGCAGGCGATCACCGGCGGCATGCTGCGCTGGCATCCGATGGTCACGGTCGACCTGCACGGCTACACGTCGACGTTCTACATGGCGCCGGCGGCCCGCCCGATCAACACGAACATCAGCGGGTGGCCGTACAAGTGGAGCGAGGCGATCGGCAAGGGCAACGCCGCCGCGTTCGACAAGTTCGGCTGGCTCTACTTCGTGCGCGACGCGTTCGACCTCTACTATCCGGGCTACTACGATTCATGGCCCGCCCTGACCGGGGCGATGGGCACCACGTACGAGACCGACGGCGGCCCGTCGCTGCTCCAGCGTCGTGCCGACGGCACCTACCTCTCGCTGCGCGACGGCATCGCGAAGCACTACGAGGCGTCGGTCGCGACGTTCGAGACGGCGGCGGCGCGCGCGCGCGAGATGGTCGCCGACTACGCGCGCTTCCGTTCAAACGCCGTGAGCGAGGGCCGC
>CAYSAR010000241.1:0-3615 GCA_964428985.1 uncultured Gemmatimonadaceae bacterium
GAAAGGAAAGATCGTTTGAACTGCCGGTGGGAGAGGGCAGGTGGTAGGAGGCAATAGTCTCGGCCACCTGCCCTCTGCCACCTGCCCTCTGCCATCGGTCACCTTCAGTTCAACGACTCGAGCGCCCGCCGTACCTCGGCCTCCGTCGCCTTCCGCGAGAACTGGTGCCCCTCGACGACGTCGCCCTTCACCGTCTCCGCACTCACGAAGCGGCCGCGTGAGTCGACCTTCACGAGCGACTCGGCCGTGCCGTACTTGCCGTGGTCGCCCTGCACGACCGTGAAGAGCAGCACCCACGGCGTCCCGTTCTCCCACTGCTTCGTCACGCCGTAGACGCCGGCGCGGCTCGACGGCGTGAGGACGATTTCCCGTGACACTTGCTTGCCGTCCTTCAGCATGACCGCGCGAGCGCTGACCTGCGGGTGCTCCTCGTCGGTGTGGTGCGTGGCGACGACCTGGAGCACCGCGCCCGGCGTCGGCGGCGTGCCGGTGACCTCGGTGACGCGGATCGTCGGCGGGCCGCGGAAGCCGGCGGCGGCGGTGAGGACGACGGCGGTGGCGAGTAGCGCGAGCGAGAGCGGGCGATGGGTACGCATGGTGTCTCCTGGCATGGTGTCGACGCGTGGTCGACCTTCCGATGCCGGTAGACCCGGCTGCGTTTACATTCTCGCGCGATGATTACCGGGCGGTGGGGCAAGCCGAGCGAGGTGTTGCTCGACATCACCGTGGATCCCGACGGCACCGTGCGCGGTGTGGCGAACCCCGGACGACGGGACGCGCCGATCCAACGCGGGCGCTTCGACGTTGGGACCGGAGCCGTCGCGCTCGAGGGTGAGGCGACGATGTCCGATGGTCGTCGCATCCCCTTCGCGATCGAAGGCGCGCTCGTCGGTCGCACGCTGCGACTCTCGTACCGGTTCGGCTCGATGACCGGAACGGCCGAGCTCGTGCGCGTCGAGGAGTGGGCGCCGCCGAGACGCGGCGTGTTGAAGCGGATGCGCGATTGGCTCGAACTGATCTTCGCCGATCTCCGCCGCGCGATCGACGCGCGCACGCGCCCGGCGGGGGCCGACAACCGGCGTCGCCTCAAGGAGCGGGGCGAGTCACTCGAGGCGATCGTGATGCGTGACGCGACCGCCGCCGACATCCCCGCCCTCGCGGCGCTGCACGTCGAGCTCTGGAACCGCACGTATCACACCGCGCGCGGACCGACCATCGCGACGCGTACATGGCAATGGGAGAAGGTCTTCGCGACGGAGCCGCGCCGCGACTTCCTGACCGTCCTCGAGCGCGCGGACGGTAGACTGATCGGATTCGCCTGGGGTACGCCGAATGATGGCGAGTTCGACGCCGTCCTCAGCAAGATCTACCTGCGGTGGGAGTATCACGGCCTCGGACTCGGTCGCCGCATGATGCGCGAGGTCGCACGACGGTTCGCGGCGATGGGGTTCCGCTCCTTCGTCCTCTTCGCCGAGCGCAGCAACCCGACGATCGGCTTCTACGACCGCATGGGCGGCGAGCGCCTCGTGGACGACCACGGACGGTTCACCGGCGCGTACGCCTGGCGCGAGCTGTCCGCGCTGCTCCGCGAATGAGGGTCAGATTGCCTTGAACTCCTCGAACGGCTGTCCGCACGCCCGGCACACATGGATCGCCTTGCAGGCCGTGCTCCCGAACTCGCTCTGGAGCTGCGTGTCCGTCGACCCGCAGAACGGGCATGGCACGTTCGCGCGGCGGCGCGTCAGCGTGATCAAGCCGCCCTCGTCGGCCTTCCCCGGCGGCGCGATGCCATAGGCGCGGAGCTTCTCGCGGGCCTCCTCGCCGATCCAGTCGGTCGTCCACGCCGGCGAGAGGACGGTGCGCACCTCGACGCGTGGCGCGCCGGCGGCGAGCAGCGCGGTGCGGATATCGCGCTCGATCTCGAACATCGCCGGGCACCCCGAGTAGGTCGGCGTGATCGTCACCTCGACGCCGCCGTCGGCGGAGACGGTCGCGTCGCGCACGATGCCGAGTTCGACGACGCTGATGACCGGCACCTCGGGATCGGGCACCGCGCCGAGGATCTCGAGGACCCCCTCGCGCGTCAGCGTCACCAGCTCGCTCCGGGATGCGAGCGCGCGACGATCTGGATCGTCGAGAGCATGTGACCGAGGTGCTCCGTGTGCTTCCCGACGCGACCGCCGCGCCGCGGCACCGCCGGATCCGCCGGCCGCGCGAGCGTCGCACGCGCCAACACCTCGTTCACCGTCGCATCCCATCGCGCGCGCATCGCGTCGCGATCGAGCGCGACGCCCATCGACGCCAGCGCGGCATCGACGCCATCCGCCTCGAACAACTCCGGCGTGAACTCCCAGAGCGCGTCCAGCGCCGCCTGCGCGCGTCCGTGCGATTCCTCGGTCCCATCCCCGAGCCGCACGACCCACTCCGACGAGTGGCGAAGGTGATACCTGTCCTCCTTCAGCGCCTTCGCCGCGATCGCGCGCAGTTCCTCGAGCCGCTCCCCATGCGCCCCCTGTGGTGAGGGCAGTTGGAGCGACGCCAGACCATCGAGCAGCAACACGGAGTATGCGTCGAACAAGAACTGCCTCACGATCGTGAACCCGAAATCCCCCTTCGGCAGCTCCACCATCAGGCAGTTCCGATACTCCACCGCATCACGGAAGTAAGCGAGCGCATCCTCGCTCCGCCCCTTCCCCTCCACCTCCCCCGCGAGCTTGAGCAGCGACGCCGCCTGCCCGATCAGGTCGAGCGAGATGTTCGCGAGCGCGATGTCCTCCTCGAGGATCGGACCATGTCCGCACCACTCGCTCATGCGGTGGCCGAGGACGAGTCGGTCGTCACCGAGGCGCAGCAGGAACTCGACGAGCGGCTCGCCGAGCGCGGGTCCGCGCGTGCCGGCGACGACGATGCGCCGATCCTCGGCGGCACCGCGCTCGACGCCGCCTGGATCGCCGTGGAGCTCAGGCGTGGACTTCGCGCGCTGCGCGTCGCTCGCCATCAGAAGACGCGCACGCCGCGCGGCACCTTATAGAACTGCGGGTGCCGATATGCCTTGTCGTTGCCGGGATCGAAGAACGGACCGGCATCGCTAGGCGCGCTCGCGGTGATCGCGGCGCTCGGCACGACCCATAGGTTCACCGCCTCGCCACGCCGCGCGTAAACGTCGCGCGCGTTCTGGAGCGCCTGTTCGGCATCGGCGGCGTGCAGGCTGCCGGCGTGCTCGAACGGCTCGCCCTGGTTCCCCTGCGTGAAGACCTCCCAGAGCGGCCACTGCGAGTCGGGGATGCCCGCGTTGCCATTGCCCGCCGCGCTCACGCCGCCTCCTCGCGTCGCGCGTGCTTCGCCGCATGCGCCGCGGCGGCCGCGCGCACCCACTCCCCGTCGTCGTGCGCCTTCCGCCGCGCGGCGAGCCGTTCCTTGTTGCACGGCCCGTTGCCCGAGATCACCTGCTTGAACTCCGTCCAGTCGATCTCGCCGAACTCCCAGTCCTTCGTCTCCGCGTTGTACTTGAGGTCGGGATCCGGCAGCGTGACGCCGATCGCCTGCGCCTGCGGCACCGTGAGGTTCACGAAGCGCTGGCGCAGCTCGTCGTTCGTCTTGCGCTTCACGCGCCAC
>CAYSAR010000242.1:0-3598 GCA_964428985.1 uncultured Gemmatimonadaceae bacterium
CGCACGCATGCGCGCGTGGGCTTGGGTGAGGCGCGGCGACGTCGCGCGGGCGCGCGAGGCGTTGCGCGACGCGCCGATCGCCGCCGAGGACGCGGTGGCCGGCTGGCTCGCGCTGTACGAGGGCGACCTCGCCGGCGCGCGCGTCGCGCTGCGCACGCTCGACGCGCTCGGGCACGACGCCGTCTCGGCGCTCGCGCTGCTCAATCGCACGAGCGAGGAGCGGTCGGAGGCGATCGGCGACGCGTTCCTCGCGCTCGCGCGCGGCGACTCTGCCGGTGCGGCACGGCGGTTCGAGTCGGCGGCGAGCGAACTCCCCGACGCCGCGCCGCTGCTCGTCGCGATCGCGGCGCGCATCGAGACCGCGCGGCGCGACGAGAAGCGCGCGCTCGCGCTCTGGCAGCGCGTCGCCGAGCGGTACGCGGAGGCGCCGGAAGCGCCTGAGGCGTACCTCGAGTGGTCGCGCGGTCTCCGCCGCCGCGGCGACGCGAACGGCGCGCGCGAGAAGCTCGAACACCTCATCCTCACGTATCCCGGCAGCGCGATCGTGCCTCAGGCGCGGCGCGAGTTGGAGATGCTGCCTCGGCGCGCATGAGGCTCGACTCCGTCATCGCATCTCGCGGCGCCGTCCCCCGCATCCCGCACCCCGCATCCCGATGCTAGGCAGAACCATCCTGTTGGCCGCCATCGCCGCGGCAACCACGCAACCAGCCGCGGCTCAGCACCTTCTCGTCCCGATGGACGACTCGCAGTCGAACCACCTCAAGGCGTACGGGGTGACGTTCGGCGCGCTCGTCGATGGGGTCCGCAGCGAGTGGCTGCTCAACTATCGCGGCGGGAGCTTCCTGATCCCCGATACGCCGGGCATCCGCCGCACCGCGACGCTCGCCGGCGTCTCGTTCGAGCCCGTCGATGCGGCGGCGCTCACGGGCATCCGCCAGGAGATCTCCGAGGGGAACATGGACGCGGTGCCGCTCGAGAAGGCGCCGCGCATCGCCGTCTATACGCCTCCCGATACACCGCCCTGGGACGATGCCGTCACGCTCGCGCTCACGTACGCCGGCATCAAGTACACGAGCATCTGGGACGACTCGGTCCTCACGACCGACCTGTCGCAGTACGACTGGATCCATCTGCACCACGAGGACTTCACGGGGCAGCAGAACAAGCTCTTCCTCGGCTTCCGCGACGCGCCGTGGTTCGTGCAGTCGCGCGAGCGCGACCTCGCGACGGCGCGGCGCCATGGCCTCGCCGACATCCCGGCGCTGAAGAAGACCGTCGCCGACCGCCTGCGCGCGTTCGTGCAGCGCGGCGGCTTCCTCTTCGCGATGTGTGGGGCGACGGAGACGCTCGAGCTCGCGATCGCCGGCCTCGATGTCGACATCGCCGGCCCGTTCAGCGACGGCACGCCGATGGACGCGGACGCCGACGCGAAGATGGATTGGGACAAGACGTTCGCGGTGAAGGACGCGCGGCTCGAGCAGGGCGCCGGCGTCAACGCGATGAGCGACATCGACGGACACCAGGTCAACGTGCCGTCCCGCCGCCAACCGCTCGGCACCTTCACGCTCTTCGGCTTCTCGGCGAAGTTCGATCCCGTCGCGACGATGCTCGTGCAGGACCACCGCACCGTGATCCCCGACTATTATGGGGTGACGACCTCGTTCGTGCGGCGCGTGCTCAAGCCGGGTGTCACCGTGCTCGCACACGAGGAAGGCGCGCCTTGGGTCAAGTACATCCACGGCAGTTACGGCCGCGGGTCGTTCACGTTCCTCGGCGGCCACGACCCCGAGGACCCGCAGCACAACATCGGGGCGCCGCCGACGGATCTCGCGCTGCATCCGAACTCGCCCGGCTATAGACTCATCCTGAACAACGTGCTCTTCCCGGCCGCGAAGAAGAAGCCGCTCAAGACGTGACCACTCCCGGCGCATCCGTGGGCGTGACGTCTTCCGCCGCGGGTGCCGCCAACGCCCCCGCGGGCGGGAGCGCGCCCGCGAAGGCACCGCATGGCGAGCCGGGGCGCATCACGCCCGGCGCCGCGAACGCGATCCGCACCGCGATCCGCCTCGCTGGCGGCCGCGAGGTCTGCTTCGTCTGCACGGTGAACGACGAGGGACACGTACAGACGGCGCGCGTCGCGGCGCGCGGCGATGTGCGCAGCGTGCTCGCGCTGCCGGGCTTCGCGAACCGCGGCGAGCTGCTCGTGCACAACCACCCGAGCGGGTGGCTCGAACCTTCGGGGCCGGACCTCGAGATCGCCGCGCGCATGCACGACGACGGCATCGGGTTCGCGATCATCGACAACGAGGCCTCGCGGCTGTACGTCGTCGTCGAGATCCCGCGCGCGCGCAAGAAGGCGGAGCTCGCGCCGGGTGATGTCGCCGGGCTACTCGGACCCGAGGGACCGGTCGCCGAGCACCTCGGTCGCTACGAGGACCGCCCGAGCCAGCGCGAGATGGCGCGCCTCATCTCGCAGCTCTACTCGCGCGGCGGCGTCGGGCTCATCGAGGCGGGAACGGGCGTCGGCAAGTCGCTCGGCTACCTCGTGCCGGCGCTCCGCTGGGCCGCCGAGAGCGGCGAGCGCACCGTCGTGAGCACGAACACGATCACGCTCCAGGAGCAGCTCGTCGGCAAGGACCTGCCGTTCCTCGCGCAGGCGCTCGCCGACCAGAAGGTGCGCTTCGCGATGCTGAAGGGGTGGCGCAACTATCTCTGTCTCATGCGCCTCGAGCAGGCGCGGCTCGGGGGCACGACGCTCTTCGACGAAGGCGTCGGCGACGACCTCGTCATGATCGAGCGGTGGGCCGAGCAGACGACCGACGGTTCACTCGCCGACCTCGCGGTGCAGCCCCGCGCCGAGGTGTGGGATGAGGTCGCCGCCGAGAGCGACCTCTGCACGCGACTCCGCTGCCCGCACTTCGAGAAGTGCTTCCTGTTCAAGGCGCGGCGCGAGGCGGCGCAGGCCGATGTCGTCGTCGTGAACCACCACCTGTTGATGGCCGACATCGCGGTGCGCCGGGCGTCGCAGCGGTGGGACGAGGCGGCGGTGCTGCCGGCGTACAAGCGGCTCGTCATCGACGAGGGTCATCACCTCGAGGACGCGGCGGCGGCGCACTTGGGACAGAGCGTCTCGCGACGTGGGCTCGAGCGCCTCTTCGCGCGACTCGATCGGCGAGGGAAGGGCCTGCTGCCGGCGCTCGCGCGCAAGCTCGCCGCGAGCGACGACCTGCTCAGCGTCGCGAGCCGCGACCTGCTCAACGCGCGACTGCTGCCGGCGGCGAACGCGGCGCGCGAGAAGGCGGCGGAGGTCTGCGACCTGCTGTCGGAGTGGGTGCGCCAGCGGAACGAGCCCGTCGTGCGGCTCACCGAGGCGTTCGACGAGGAGCCGATCTGGCGCGCGGGACTCGGCGCGGCGCTCGACGACCTGCTCAAGGAAGCCGACCTCCTCGGCGACGGCCTGCGCATGATCCGCGAACGGCTCGAGAGCGACGAACGACGCACCGAGGAACTCGCGCCACTGCTCAACGAGTTGCGCGGCGTCGCGCGGCGATTGCAGGCGTCGGGCGACGCGCTGCGCGCCGCGCTGCGCCCGGAGGGC
>CAYSAR010000243.1:0-3587 GCA_964428985.1 uncultured Gemmatimonadaceae bacterium
GAGTCGAGCACGATGCCCCACGTCGCGTCGAGGTCCATCGCCTCCACGCGACGCAGCGCCTCGGCGAGGATGCGCCGATCCATCTCCTGACGCTCGACGTTGAGCTGCTCGCACTCGCGCGCGATGCCGTTCGCCGTCGCCTCGTCGGGCGCCAGCAACAGCTCGACGCCGCGGAGCGCCTGCTTGAGCCGCCCGAGCGCGTTGAGCCGCGGCGCGAGCGTGAACCCGACGCGGCCGGCAGTGAGCGGCTTCCCGTCGAGGCGCGCCGCGCGCACGAGCGCGCGCAGGCCGAGGTTCGTCCCGGCCTCCAATTGCTTGAGACCGAGCCGGGCGAAGACGCGGTTCTCCCCGCGCAGCGGGGCGACGTCGGCGATCGTCGCGAGCGCGACGAGGTCGAGCTGCCGATGCACGACGTCCTCATCGCCCCCGGCGAGCCGCGTCACGGCGAGCGCGAGCTTGTAGGCGACGCCGGCCGCGCAGAGTTCCTTGTCCGCCGAGCAACAGTCCTCGCGCCGCGGGTTCACGACCGCGAACGCGTTCGGCAGCGGACCGCCGGGCAGATGGTGGTCGGTGATGATGAGGTCGATCCCCGCCGCGCGCAGGTCGTCGGCCGGTCCATGCGCCGTCGTCCCGCAGTCGCAGGTCAGCACGACGCGCGCCCCGGCGGCCTTCGCCGCCGCGACGCCCGCCGACCCGAGGTCATAGCCGTCGCGCATACGGTCGGGGATGAACGGCACGACGCGGCCGCCGAGCTCGCGCAGCGCGCGCGTCATCAACGCCGTGGAGCAGATGCCGTCGACGTCATAGTCGCCATGGACGAGGATCACCTCGCCCTCGCGCACGGCGAGCAGCAACCGCATCGCTGCGCGTTCGAGGTCGGCGAGCGCCTCGGGGAGTTCCACCTGCTCGATCGCGGGCCGCAAGAAGCGCTTCGCGTCCTCGAACGAGTGCACGCCGCGCGCGGCGAGGAGCCGACAGACGGCCGCCGGGATCGCGACCGGGCCCGGACGCGGCCCGTCGGCGCGCAGCGCCGCATCGAGCTGCTCGGCGATCCCCGGTGGAGCGACGGGTGGCTCGAGCCAGCGCGCCGCGGGGCGCAAGAGCCGTGCGCTCGTGGCGCTCACACTTGATGGTACATGAGCACGCCGCAGACCTCGCAGAGCTCGATCGTCGTGCCCGAGAGCATCGCGTGGCGGCGCTGCATGGGGATCGCGGTGTCGCAGGCGCCGCATGCCATCTGGTTGAGCGCGACGACGACGCGGACGCGCTTCTTGTTGCGGATGCGGTCGTAGCGCGAGCGCAGGGCGTCGGGCACGGCCTTCGCACTCTCGGCGCGCTTCGCCTGCGCCGTCGCGAGTTCGCCCTCCAGCGCGCCGCGCTGCTCCGTCACCTCGGCGCGAGCGGTCGCCTGCTCCGCCTCCAGCGCCGCGAGGTCGCCCTTCGTCGCGTTGTGCGCGCCGCGCAGCTCCTCGAGCTTGCGGTTGATCGAGAGCAGGTCGCTCTCCTCGCCGGCGACGATGCGACGCGCCTGCTCCATCTGCGCGCTCGCGGCCGTCGCCTGGCGCATCGTCTTCACCTGGTCGAGCTGCGCCTGGTTGCGCTCGATGAGCGCCCGGTGCTCGGCGATCTTCTCGCGGAGGAATGCCTGCTTCTTCTCCTCGGCGGTGACGAGCGCGGCCTGGCGCGCGAGTCCGTCGACGAGTCGCTGGCGGCGTGCGTCGAGTTCGCGGATGCGCGGCTCGAGGGCCGCGAGGCGCGTCTCGATGTCGTGGATCGCGAGGTCGTCATCCTGGAGCGCGAGCAAGGCTTGGAGATCACTCATCAGATCGGAGATGGGAGATGTGAGATGGGAGAGTTGACTGAAGTCTAGCGCCTGTTCCGGACGCTGCCCCAGTGGTGGACGCCGAGGGACCGCTTCTCCTCGGCGAGACGCTTGATGTCGAGATTGATGCGATCCTTGTCGGCGGCGTCGGCGAGGGGCAGCAGCGACTCGAGTGCACGCACGCGCGCGTCGAGCGACCGCGCGCGGAGCTGGCGCATCGCGTCCTCGATGCTGCGCTTCGCGTCGACCACCGCGTCGGGTTCGCCGCGCAACTCCTCGTACACATGCACCGCGAGCGGGTCCAGCTCCTCGGCGATCGCCTCGGGCGATGCGTCCGGCCCGAGCCGCTGCAGCGCCTCGTAGATGGCGCGGTAGACCGGGTCCCGCAACACGGCGTGCGGATCCTCGTCCGCCTCGCCGGCGCCGCCGGCGTCGTCGCCCGGGAACTCCTCGGCCTCGAGCCGCCCGACCGCCTCGAAGATCCAATCCTGCCAGATCGGTTGGGTCAGCAGCACGCGAATGAGCGTCTGTTCCGCATTCCCCTGCTCTACGCTCGAACGATACGGACCGCTCGGCAGTACCGGTGCGGGCGCCATCGAGTCATCCGGTGGCGGGCCCGCATCGGTCGGGCGTGACGCCTCCGATCGGGCAGTGCCGGGGCGCGCCACGCCCCGCCCCGATCCGCGCCGCGGCGTCGCGTGCAGCTCGCGCAGCAGCACCTCACGCGCGATCCCCGCTGCGTCGGCGGCGCGTGCCAGGTAGAGGTCGCGCGTGATCGGGTCGCTCGCCGCGCGGATCGTCGGCAGGAGCCGGTCGAGCGCTCGGCGCTTGTGCTGGAGGTCGGCGAACCAGCCCGCCCGCTCCAACAGCTGCACCTTGCGGTCGAAGACGTCCATCGCGCCCTCGATCAGCTTCTCGACCGCCTCGCGGCCATGCTTCCGCGTGAACGTGTCGGGATCCTCCCCGTCGGGCATCGTGACGACGCGCACCTCGTGGCCCTTCGCGAGCAGAACGTCCGCCGCACGGAACGTCGCCTTCTGTCCGGGACCATCGGAGTCGTACAGCAGGAACACGTGCTTCGTGAACCGGCCGAGAAGTTCGGCCTGGGACTCGGTCAGCGCCGTACCCATCGGTGCCACGACGTGCTCGATCCCCGCATCGACGAGGCGCAGCGCGTCGAAGTACCCCTCGACGAGGTTCACGCGGTCCTCTCGACGGATCGCGTGGCGCGCCTTGTCGAGGTTGTAGAGGATCCGCCCCTTCGAGAAGAGGTCGGAGTCGGCCGAGTTGAGATACTTCGGCTCGCCCGGCCCGATGAGCCGCCCGCCGAAGCCGATGACATGTGACGAGTGGTCGTGGATCGGGAAGATGAGCCGGTCGCGGAAGCGCGGCCGCGGCTCCTGTCCTTCCTCGCGCACGACGAGCAGGCCCGCGGCGAGCAGTCGCGCATCGTCGTAGCCGAGGCCGCTCAGGTGCGTGCGCATCGCGCCGATCTCGCGGGGGGCGAAGCCGATGCCGAACCGCTCCGCCGTCGCGCGCGAGACCGCGCGTGAGGCGAGGTACTCGCGTGCCGACGCGCCGGCCGGTTCGTCCCAGAGCACGCGCTGGAACCAGTCGGCGACGGTTCCGTTGAGCTCCCACATCGGTTCGCGCGGATCGGGGCCCTGACGCCGTCGGTCGACCTCGACGACCTCGACTCCCGCCTTCTCACCGACGTACTTCACGGCCTCGGCGAAGCTCATCCCGAGACGCTTCTGCACGAACG